>JAFGKN010000375.1 GCA_016928605.1 Planctomycetota bacterium
CCCACGGCCTGGCGGTGGATCTCCAGGCTGATGCGCTTCTGGAGCGCCAGCAGGATCTGATTCCTCTCGCGCTTCGTCTCGACCGGCACGTCGTCGCCGAACTGCGCCGCCCTCGTGCCCGGTCTCACCGAGTACTTGAAGATGAACGCACCCTGGTACCGGACCTCCTCCATGAGGCGGATCGTCTCGCGGAACTCGTCCTCGGTCTCCCCGCAGAACCCGACGATGATGTCGGTGGCCAGCCCGACGGCCGGGACTCTCTCCCGGCAGGCATCGACGATCCGCCGGTAGTGGTCCATGTCGTGAGCGCGGCGCATGCGGCGCAGCACCGCGTCCGAGCCCGACTGCACCGGCAGGTGCAGGTACTCGCAGACCGTCTCGAGATCGGCCATGGCGGCGACGAGATCCGGGCTCATGAAGCGGGGATGCGAGGTGACGAACCGCACGCGGTCGAGCCCCGGGATCCTGTCCAGCTCCTCGAGCACGTGGTGGAGGCCGATCCGCCGCCCAGCGGCGAGCCCCTTGCCGTAGGAGTTCACCGTCTGTCCGAGCAGGGTGATGTCGCGGACGCCGCCGGCGACGAGGGCTCGAGCCTCCTCGACGATCTCCTGGACCGGCCGGCTCACCTCCGGTCCCCGCGTGCGGGGGACGACGCAGTAGGTGCAGGCCATGTCGCAGCCGCGCATCACGGAGACAAAGGCCTGGTGGCGGCTGGGGCCGAGGTTGCGCCGCCTCTCGAACGCGACGTCTCCCCCGAGGTCCAGCGCGCTGACGCGCCCCGTCCGCCGCGATCGCGCGATGAGCTCCGGGAGGCGCAGGAACTCCCCCGGCCCGCAGAGCAGACCGACGTGCGGATAGCGGCGGAAGATCGCCTCGCCGTGGTTCTGGGCGCTGCACCCGAGCACTCCAACGACCACCTCCGGCCGCCGCTCCTTGAGCCGGCGGAGCGCGCCGACCTTCGAGAAGACCCGGGTCTCCGCGTGCTCGCGAACCGCGCAGGTGTTGTAGAGGATCACGCCCGCGTCGCGGATGTCGCCCGTCAGGCGATATCCCTGCTCCTCGAGGCAAGCGACCATCAGCTCGGCGTCGAGCTTGTTCATCTGGCAGCCGAAGACCTCGAGGTAGACCCTCTTCTCGAAGGGGACCGCCGCGGCCGCCGCCGCGCCTCCGGCCTCCTCCACGAGCGCGGTCTCCGGCGGTCCGGCATCCTCGCCGCCCGCGTCCGGCGGCTGTGCGGAGAGGCTGTTCGTGGAGAGGACGGGTAGCCAGCGCATGTGAGTGGATCCAGGCGCCGCGAGGGGCGAAGAGACGGAGAGCCGAGCCCGCACCGGCGCCGAGCGGCCGGAGCAGCTCGCTCCCGCCTCCCTTCGCTATCGTTTGCCGCTGCCGGAGGGTGGTGCTAAAATATCGCCACAGAGAAGAGATCGTACCGAACCGCGATCCGATTTCAACCCGGGCCGCTGCAGTCACAGCTCCTCCATATCCATCCATCCATGAAGCTCGCGAAGTGGACTTGGAAGAACGTCGAGCTGCCCCAGGCACAGGCAGAGCGCCTCGCGCTCCAGTTCGAGACCGGGTGCGTCGAGTCTGCCATCTCCCGCGTCGACTGGAGCCAGGCCGAGCCGGCGCAGATCGACCTGCTCGTCCATCTGGTGATCTCTACGCGCGCGCCGGGGAATTCCGCAAGGGGCTAGAGGTCGACCTGACGCTCGTCCGCAGCCGCCCCGAGGAGCCCGTCTTCCGCTACAACCTCGCCTGCAGCCACAGCCGTCTCGGCGACGTCGACGCCGCCCTGCGCGCCCTCGAGGCCGCGGTGGAGCTCGGCTACCAGAACGCGGACCACATCCGCCGGGACCGCGATCTCGACAACCTCCGCCAGGACCTGCGGTTCATCCGCCTCATGGAGCGTCTCGACGCCGCCGGCAGCGGCTCCTGACCCGGCGCTGGCAGTCCGCGCCCGCCTGCGGCGAGCACCGGGCCGGCCGGCGAGCCGATCTCATCGCTCGGGAGCCGACGGCTCGCAGTTCGAGACCCGGCAGAAGCCGTTCCGCGACGGCAGGCACTCGCCGGGGCCCGGAGAGGGGATGGTGGTGCCGTCCGCCGCGAAGAGGTAGCGCAGGAGCACCACCCCGTCATCGATGCCGAGCTTCTCGTCCGCGCTCGTGTCGCACGCTTCCAGACAGGGAGGCTCCCGCCGGCCGGCGAAGAGATAGAGCAGGAGCCCGACAGCGTCCGAGATGTTGGCGACCCCGTCGCCGTTGACGTCTCCCCTGCTGAAGTAGACGATTCCGTCGCCGGCTCGCGAGATCCGGCCCGGCGTGCCGCCGGGGAGCAGCGAGTTCCGCCAGGCCTCCGGCAGGTCGTTGTCCCGGTCGGCCGCCACCTCGGTCAGCTCGAGGCTGTAGCCGAGCCCGTCCGCACGGCTCGGCCAGGCGCCGTCCGTCCCGTAGCGGAGGAAGTCGACGGTGGCCGGGAAGCCGGGCCCGGCGTCCTTCACGCGGAGCGTCTGGCCGGAGTTGCTGAGCTCGCCCGGGTAGGGCCCGAAGACGCGCGCCACATCGCCGTGGCGCCGGCGGAAGCTCTCCGGATCCTTGGCGAGGACGAAGATCTCGTCGGCCGCGATGAGAGTCCCGGCGGGGAAGAAGTAGTCCTCTCTGACCTCGACGACATCCTCCCCCTGCTGCTCCAGGCGGGTCGCGCCCAGACCCTCGACCGTCCAGCCCGAGACGTCGATGTCGCTCCCGGAGTTGTTCCACAGCTCGAGATACTCGCCGTCGCTCGCCGAGCCGGGAGGGTTGTACATCAGCTCCGTGATCTTGAGGCGGTCGTGGCCCGTGAACCGCTCGGTGCTGCGGAGATAGTTGATCAGGTACGCCCGGCGCGTCCGGATGTGCTGCCGGACCCTGTCGAGGTTCGGATCGAACGCCGCCGGCGCCGAGGGGTCGTTCCTCGTGGCGCTCGAGCGCCCCCAGACAGCGATGTCCTCGAGCTGCTCGTCGAAGAGAAGCTCGCGGAGCCGGAGTATCTTCTCCTCGAAGAGATCCTCCCTGTACTTCTCCTGGATGGCGCTCCAGAGCCTCACCAGGTACGCCCGCCGGAACCGAGTGCCGGCCTGGCTGAAGAACTTGTCGAGGAGGTGGTTGCCGGTGCCCTCCCCGCGGACGTTCGTCGTGTACCACGGCGTGATGCCGGGGTTGTCCATCAGGTCGTTGAGGACTCCGCCGTAGTTGCCATCCCAGCGCTTGCCGAACGTGAGGTCCATGTCCCAGGTGATGGGCATCCACCGGGCGGCGGCGACGTCGTGGTAGAGGTAGTGGTTCTTGTGCGGATAGTCCCGGTTGTTGGTGAGCACCTGCGCAGCCTGGTAGTCGATCATCGCGTCGCAGTCGACGCCTGCCTCGAAGAAGCTGGCGAGCCCGCCGGCCGGCGTCGAATGGAGCGTGTTCAGGAAGGCGGCGAGGTCGGAGAAGTCGCCGTCCTCGTTGGTCTTCTTCTCGTAGGACGTCATGAGGTTGCCGGTGCTCCCCGTGCGCTCCTCGCGGGAGGCCACGGCCTTGTAGAGGTTCCCCTCGGGGTCGAGCCCGTTGCGCTCGAGGAAGAACTGGTCCGGGTGCTCGAGCTCGGCGTAGAGGCCGAAGTAGCTCCCGTTCGCGTGCAGCCGGACGAACTCCTGGAAGCAGTACGGAGCGCCCATCTCGGCGAACATGCGCCAGGCGAGGTGCTCGCGGATGAGAGACTTGTCCGTGTAGAGGCTCTGCAGATTGAGCTTCCGCATCCCTCGAAACTCGCGCCCCCGCTGGAAGCGGATCTTGAGGAACTTCTTGATCACGTTGGAGTCCCCGCAGACCGACTGCCCTCGGCGGCGGATCCCGACGTTGTAGTAGAGATCGCCCTCGCAGGCGAAGGAGGCATCCCGGTAGGTCGTACAGCTGAGGGAGGCGATCCACGATCGCGGGTTCGTCGAAGGCACGACGAGCGTGTAGACCGGAAGGCCGGACTCCGGCTGGTCGTCGTTGACGTAGTAGCCGTAGACGCCCGTGGGATCGCTCGCCGGAGGGAAGAGACGGCTGCCCGCCGGCGAGGAGGCCTCCACGCGGAACGTCACCGGCGTGTTGTGCGGCCGGGGCGCGATCGCCGCGCCGAACACGCCGTCGTCCGGCAGGCCATCTTCGCTCGAGCCGTCATCGCGCATGTCGATCTCCTCCTGCTCGCCGCCGGAGACGACGTGCAGGACCACGCGGTCGAGGCCTTCCCCGCGGACGCGAGCGCTGATCCAGACGGCGTCCTCGGATCGCGGCTGCTGCGGATGCCGTCTCACGTGGCTCACGAACGGAGGCAGGGCGCTCATCGCGGCGCCGTTGGGGAGCCCGGGGCTGCAGATGCGGGCGTCG
>JAFGKN010000376.1 GCA_016928605.1 Planctomycetota bacterium
AGCGCCGGGATGCCGCGGTTGCGGAGGGCGGCCCCCAGCAGCACCGGCACGAAGCCATCGTTGATCGCGGCGCGGCGCAGGACCCGCACCACGAGCTCCCGCGGGACCTCCATCTCCTCGAGCAGCATCTCGGTGATCTCGTCGGAGTGCATGCTCAGCGCCTCGAGAAGGCGGTAGCGCGCCGCGCGCGCCGCTTCGAGCAGATCGCTGTCGATCGTCCCCGCGGTGAAGACGGCGGGATCGTCGCTCTCCGCAGGGAAGCGGACCTGGACCATGTCGACCAGATCGATATGCCCGCGGTACTCCGGCCCCTCCCCCACCGGGATCTGGATCGGCACGGCGTTCTGCCCCAGCCGCTCCGCGACCGAGCGCACGGCCTTCTGGAAGTCGGCGCCGATCCGGTCCATCTTGTTGACGAAGACGAGCCGCGGGACGCGGTAGCGGTCGAGCTGGCGGTTGACCGTCTCGCTCTGAGCCTGCGCCCCGGCGACCGAGTCGATCGCGAGGACCGCGCCGTCGAGAATCCTCAGGCAGCGCTCCACCTCGGCGGTGAAATCGACGTGGCCCGGCGTGTCGATCAGGTTGATCGTGCAGCCGCTCCAGCCGAAGTTGGTCGCGGCCGACCCGATGGTGATGCCGCGCTCCTGCTCCTCCTTCAGGAAGTCCATGGTCGCCTCGCCGTCGTGCACCTCGCCGACGGCGCGGATCTTCCCGCTCACCTTGAGCATGCGCTCGGTGATGGTGGTCTTGCCGCTGTCGATGTGGGCGACGATGCCCACGTTGCGGATCATCTCCATCGGTGAAAGCTTGCGGCTGAATTCGGCTCTGGGCAGCAGAAGGGAGGACATGGAAAGGATACTCTTTCGCGCTCTCGCGCGACCCGGAGGGCGGTGGACCGCCCGGCGGACACCGGGAGCGCGCGGGGCGTAAGACCTGCAACGAATCTCTATCGAGGCCTCTCCGGCGGCTTCACAGGCGCGTCGAACCGCCCCGCGAGCGCGCGAGGAGCCGAGGAGGACAAAGGGAGGAATTATAGGGCTCGTCCGCGGCGGCACAAGCGCAAATCCGCGGGGGTTCACCGGCTCTCCGGGCCGGGCGGGAGGCTCGCAGCCGCTGCCTGACGACTCCCCGTCGCTGTCCGCGGCGAACGCCGACGATCGGGAACGGGTTCAGGTTCGGTCTCGCGAACCACAGGAGGCTCAGGAAGCGCCCGGCGTGACGCCCTGGTCTGAAGCACGCCCCCGATCCGGGCGGCTCAGAGACCGGCCAGGGCGGACGGATGGCTCCTCGCGCCCCTTTTCCCTCTCCGCCCGGCCGCGCGGAGCGGTTATGATCGACGAGGTGATCCGATGGCCGATCCGCTCCCTTCCTGAGCGGGACGACAGGAGGTGACAGGGATGGCGGAACGTCACTCTCCCCGAACGCTCGACAGCCTGGCGCTGGCCTACTTCCTGACGGGCGACCCCGCCAAGGCCGCGCGGACCCAGCAACAGGCTCTCTCTCTCCTGCCGCCGGGCGACTCCGACCTCCGCGCCGAGCTGGAGCGCAAGCTCGAGAGGTACCTCGACGCGGCGCGCGAGGCGGGGCTGGAGGTGGACGGCGAATAGAGGGATGGCTTGCGCTTGACGGCCGCAGGGGGAATCCGTAGCTTTAGAGCCTGTAACCGTTCCGCCTCCGAAGTCCGGGCGGCGAGCTCGCAGGAGCGGACCGTGCGGCGCTCCGGCAGATCGACCAGCCCGGCGACGAGCCGGAGAGCGCGGGCGCCGGCGTCCAGAGCGGCGCAGGATGGGCGGGACACACCCGAGAAACCTCGCGACTCTCATGAAATCCCTCTCCCGTCTCCTCTCTCCCGACCGGATCATCTGGCTCGAGGAGCCGACCAAGGAAGCGTGTCTCGCCGCGCTCGTCTCGTGCCTGGCCCGCAGCGCCGGGCTCGAGAGGGCGGAGGAGGAGATCTACCAGGCGATCGCCGAGCGCGAGAAGCTGCTCTCGACAGGCTTCGGCCTCGGCCTGGCCATCCCCCACGCCAAGCTGCAGGTGGTCAAGGACTTCATCGTGGGTCTCGGCGTCCATCGCCGCGGGGTCGACTTCGACTCCCTGGACAAGGAGCCCGTCCGCATCCTCGTGATGATTCTCGGACCCGAGCAGCAGCAGGACGACTACCTCAAGGTCCTCTCCCGGGTCACCGCCTTCCTGCGGGACAACCGCGAGAAGCTGCTCAGCCTCAAGACGGCGGACGCCATCTACGACCTGACCCTGGATTATTGAGCGCCGCCGCCTCCGGCCGGCGTCCTCGGCTCTGTGGCGGAGACCTCTGCGGGCGAGCCTCCCGGCGCCGGAATCCAGCGAAAAAGTCCGCGAAACGGGGTCGATTCCCGCATCCATCCCCGGAGAGACGACCTGATTCCCGGGGCGACCGGAGCGGTGCCCCGGCCCTGACCCGAACTGGAGAGAGCGCGCGATGACCGTCGATGTGAAGCAGATCGGAGGGAAAGTCGAGAAGGAGAGCGAGGTCTTGAGGAGGCTGACCGACCAGGTCCGCCGCCGCCTCGTCGGCCAGGACCACCTGGTGCAGATGCTGGTCACCGGCCTGCTCTCGGGCGGGCACATCCTCCTCGAAGGCGTCCCTGGCCTTGCCAAGAGCCTCTCCGTCAGCACGCTGGCGGAGTGCATCCGCGCGGACTTCCGGCGCATCCAGTTCACTCCCGATCTTCTGCCGGCCGACCTGATCGGCACACTGATCTACAATCCCTCATCCGGCGAGTTCACCACCCGCAAGGGGCCGATCTTCGCCAACCTGGTGCTCGCCGACGAGATCAACCGCGCGCCGGCCAAGGTGCAGAGCGCGCTGCTGGAGGCGATGCAGGAGCGGCAGGTCACGATCGGAGACGAGAGCTACCGGCTGCCGGATCTCTTCCTCGTGCTGGCGACGCAGAACCCCATCGAGCAGGAGGGCACCTACCCCCTGCCGGAGGCGCAGGTCGACCGGTTCCTCTTCAAGGTGAAGATCGACTACCCGAGCCGCGAGGAGGAGCGCAAGATCCTCGACCTGATGGCCACGGCGAGCAAGGCCCTGCCGCCGGTCGAGGCGGTCGTGACGCCCGAGGACATCCTGCGGCTGAGAGATCTCGTCGACGAGATCTACATCGACGACAAGATCAAGGAGTACATCGTCGACATCATCTCGGCGACGCGCCAGCCGAAACGGTACGACCTCGACCTCGAGAACCTCATCGACTACGGCGCGTCGCCCCGCGGCACCCTGGCCCTCACGGTCGCCGGCAAGGCCACCGCTTGCTTCGAGGGGCGCCCCTATGTCACCCCGCAGGACGTCAAGACGGTCGCTATGGACGCGCTCCGCCACCGCGTGATCCTCACCTACGAGGCGGAGGCCGAGGAGATGACATCGGAGGACGTGGTCCAGAAGATCCTCGACGGTATCAAAGTGCCATGATCCCGAAGGAGATCCTCAAGAAGGTCCGGCAGATCGAGATCCGCACCAACCGCGTCGTGGACAGTCTGCTCGGCGGCGAGTACCACTCGGCCTTCAAGGGGAGGGGCATGGAGTTCGAGGAGGTCCGCGAGTACCAGCCGGGCGACGAGATCCGGACGATCGACTGGAACGTCACCGCCCGCGCGGGCACCCCCTTCGTCAAGGTCTACCGCGAGGAGCGCGAGCTGACGGTGCTGCTCCTCGTCGACGTCAGCCCCTCCGAGCAGTTCGGAACGGGGCAGCAGCAGAAGAGCGAGCTCGCCGCCGAGTTCAGCGCGCTGATCTCCTTCGCCGCGATCCGCAACAACGACAAGATCGGCCTGATCCTCTTCAGCGACGAGGTCGAGAAGTACATCCCGCCGAAGAAGGGGAAGAAGCACGTGCTGCGCGTGGTCCGCGAGCTCCTGACCTACGAGCCCCGCTCGCGAGGGACCGACATCGCCGAGGCGCTGCGGTTCCTGGCGCGCGTGGCGCGCCGGCGAAGCACCGTCTTCCTCGTCTCGGACTACATAGCCGAGGACTTCGAGAAGGTGCTCTCCGCGGTGCGGTCGCGCCACGATGTCATCGCCGTGCGCACCTCCGACCCGCGCGAGGTGCAGCTGCCCGACGTCGGCCTGATCACGCTCGAGGATGCCGAGACGGGCGAGGTCGTCGTCGTCGACTCCCGCAGCGCCCACATCCGCAAGCTCTTCGAGGACCGCGGTCAGGAGGAGCGCTCCCGGCAGGACAGCCTGCTGCGGTCGCTCAAGGTCGACGAGCTCGAGATCACCACGGGGAAGCCCTACGTCCAGGAGCTGTCGAGATTCTTCCGACTCAGAGAGAAGAAGATGTACCGATGAAACGCCGGAGCGGCCTTCACGGGCCACCGAGCTGGAATCGGTTTGCCGGAGAGACGACGACATGAGCCAGTCCCTCGACTTCTCGCTGCCGCAGGGGCCGCCGCGCAAGGGCCCCCGGCTTCTCGCCTGGCTGACGCTCGGCTGCGCCGCGGCCAGCCTCGCGATCCTCGTCCTCCTGCTGCTCCGCGGCGGTTTCGGAGCCGGGCCGGCGCGCTCGTCCGAGCCGGCGCTGGCTCGCGAGCATCTCAGGGATGTGGCCCAGGACCTGGAGAAGCGCGCGCTCTACCGCGAGGCCGCCGAGGTCTGGGGCGAATATGCGGCCATCCCCGGCCTCGAGCCGGCCGACGTCGCCGAGGCGGTCTTCCTGCGCGGCAAGAACCTCGTGGACGCCGGCGACTACGGCCCCGCGGCCCGCGTCCTCACCGAGTACGAGCACCTCGATGTCTCGCAGGCCAGCCGGCGCCGCGCCGCGGAGCTCATCCTCGAGTGCCTCTCCGCCCTCGGCAAGGAGGAAGCACGAGAGAGTCTTCTCGAGGCCTACACCAGCTTCGACGCCAGGCCGGAGGGGATCGTCCTGGCTCGCGTCGGCGGCGAGTCGATCACCATCGAGGGCGTCCGCAAGCAGGTCGCGGCTCAGATCGAATCGATGCTCCGGATGCAGGATGCCGCCCTGACGAGCGAGGAGGCGGCGCGCCGCGCGCAGGAGCTGGCGCGGGAGCGTCTCGAGAGCCCCGAGACGCTCGAGCAGGCACTCCAGCAGGTGATCAGCCTCGAGGTGCTCTACCGCGAAGCGCTCGCCCGCGATCTGGGATCATCTCCCGAGTGCGCGGAGGCGGTCAAGGAGTTCCGCCGTAGCTACCTCGCCCAGAAGCTCATCCAGCGCAGCGTCGACGACGCGCTGCGCTCGATCGGTCCCACCGATCTGGAGAATCACTACAAGGCGAACCTCGACGAGTACGTCGAGAAGCCGGCAGTCGAGTTCTCCGTGCAGAAGTTTCCGACCGAGGCCGCCGCGCAGGCGGCGCTCGCGTCCCTCGTCGACAGCGACTTCCAGAAGGGCGCAGGCCCCGCGGTGCAGGGCGAGCCCATTCCGGGGATCGGCCGCAGCGCCGAGGCGACAGCGCACCTCTTCGCGCTGGATGAGGGAAAGGCCGGCGGCCGCGCCATCGAGATCGGCGGCGCCTGGTACGTCTTTCGCTGCGACCGCAAGCGCGAGAAGCGGCAGAAGAGCCTCGACGAGGCGCTGCCCCAGGTGCGCGCCGATCTCGCGCGCGCCAAGCAGGCGGAGGCGGCCGAGAAGCTCCAGGCCGAGCTGCTCGCGAAGTACACCGTCGACATCGTGGCCGAGGATCTGAGGAAGGCCGCCGCAGAGGCCGCCGCGGAGACCGGCAGCGGCGGAGACGAAAGCGGCGGAGAGGAAAGCGGCGGAGAGGAAAGCGGCGGAGAGGAAAGCGGCGGAGAGGAAAGCGGCGGAGAGGAAAGCGGCGGAGAGGAAAGC
>JAFGKN010000044.1 GCA_016928605.1 Planctomycetota bacterium
GCAGGCGATGCCGCACCGCCGCGGATGGATGCGCCCCATCCCATCGACGATCACCAGATCCGGCGGTTCGGAGAGCGCGCGAAACGCGGCGCGGATCGCCGGCAGCTCCCGGAAGGTGAGGTATCCGGGGATGTAGGGCATCGTCACATCCTGGTCCGCGGTGCGCGTCTCGAGCACCTCGAGCGTCCGAGCATCGAGCACCACCACCGCGGCGCGACACCGATCCCCCGCCACGCTCATGTCCACACCGGCGATGCGACGGACGCGGCGGCCGATCCGATCGCGTGTTATGACGCGCGCCGCGATCTCCCGCTGGAGAGCGGCGGCGCGCCGGACATCGAAGGCGCTTCGCGGGCTCATGGGAAACAGGGGCTGAAACGAAAGCCGGCCACGAGCAACAGCATCGCACAGGGCTCGTGGATTCTCTCCGCTCACCTCGAGCAACCCGTCACCACGTGGGCGGCGGAGGTTGGTTGTCCCGGGTGCCGAGCCACTCGATGCCGATATCGGCGCGGCGGCGGAGCAGGAGGGCGAGCTGACCGGCGTGGTGCTGGGCGTGACGGAGGTCGTTCAGCAGGAACTCGCCGACGTTGAGCTCGTACCACGAGAATCCACACCGCGCGAGGGCCTGCTCGTCGGTCAACCTCTCGAAGACGTTCTCACATTTTCTCAGGCAGTGGTCGGCGTATTCCAGAAGCTGTGCCTTCGTGTAGCTCGCGGCCGGAGTCGCGACGATCCCTCCGAACTCCTGATAGTCGCCCGGAAGAAAGTGCGCCTTGTCCTCGTGGTACTCCACCGGCTGGAACGCCTTCTCGTCGTCCGACAGGTAGAAGTCCGTGAAGAAGAGCGCATGGTACGCCAGATGCCAGAACGGCGAGCCACCCGTGCGGTCATCCCAGAGGTCTCCGGGACAGGCCTCGATGGCCGACCGCATCATCTGGATCGCCGCCGCGAACTGCCGGCCGATCAGCGTTTGCCAGAGCCTGTTCATCATCCACCCCCGCGCGCTGCTGGATTTCTTACGCACCCATCCTACATCGATGCAATGCTGTCAAGGAGTCCCCGTCTTGTCCTCCGCTTCCCGATGGACGACCGCCGAGTCTCGGGGTCGCTCTCGACAGGCCGACCTGGAGAGGCCGGATGTGGGAGCGATTCGTTGTCTCGAGCCCGGTTTGGACCCCGTGGGGCGAATCCTCGCTGGAGTCCGGGGAGCCTTCGGAGTTAGGATAGCCGGACGGTGTGTCCGGCCAAAGGTACCTCGACGCACCCGAAGCTCACGGGAGAAAGGCATGAGAAGAACGATCTGTCTCCTGGCCCTGCTGACCACGGTGACGCGAATCGTCTCCGCGCAGCCAGAGCGCGCGGCGATCGCGCCGCGGCTCCTCGCGGAGCGCTGGCCGGCGGAGTGGATCAGCCATCCCACCGCCTCGCTCAAGGAGTACGGCGTCTTTCACTTCCGCCGCACGTTCGACCTCGCCGAAAGGCCCGAGCGATTCGTCGTCCACGTCTCGGCCGACAACCGCTACCGCCTCTTCGTCAACGGCGCGGCCGTCGTTATGGGCCCGGCGCGCGGCGATCTCGACCACTGGCGCTTCGAGACGATCGACATCGCCCCGCATCTGCGCGAGGGGAGAAACGCGATCGCGGCTCTCGTCTGGAACTGCGGCGAGCATGTGCCGTTCGCGCAGGTCACGCACCAGACGGCGTTCATCCTGCAGGGAGACTCGAAGAGCGAGGAAGTCGCCTCCACGCCCGGCGGGTGGAAGGTCATCCGCGACGAGGCCTACGAGCCGCTGCCCGTCGACCGCGCGCGCCTGGGCTGGGCCTTCATCGTGGTCGGGCCCGGCGACCGCGTCGACGCCTCGAAGGTTCCCTGGGGCTGGGAGCAGGTCGAGTTCGACGACTCGAGCTGGCTGGCTCCGCGCAGGCTCGGACGCGGCGTTCCGTTCGGAGTCCGCAACTTCAGCATGCAGTGGGCGCTCGTCCCGCGGCCGATCCCTCCGATGGAGGCGCGGCCCCAGCGCTTCGGCCGCATCGCGCGCCGCGACGTCTCCGGTGAGCCGCCGGAGGCTTTTCTCCAGGGCTCGCAGCCTCTCGAGATTCCGGCAGACGCCCGCCGCACCATCATCCTCGACCAGTCGCATCTCACGACCGCCTATCCCGAGATCCTGGTGAGCCGCGGCCGCGGTGCGACCATCCGGATGGAGTACGCGGAGGCGCTCGTCGACGAGAAGGGGCGGAAGGGACACCGAGACGACGTCGAGGGGCGCACGCTCCGCGGCGTCCTGGACGAGTTCCTGCTGGCCGGCGGCGAGCATCGTCTCTTCCGCCCCCTCTGGCTGCGCACGTTTCGCTACCTGCAGCTCGAGGTGAGGACGGAGGACGAGCCCCTCACGATCCACGACATCCGCAGCGAGTTCACCGGCTACCCCTTCGAGGAGAAGGCCGTCTTCCGCTCGAGCGATCCCTCCCTCGAGAAGATCTGGGAGGTCGGCTGGCGCACCGCGCGGCTCTGCGCCGGAGAGAACTACTACGACTGTCCCTACTACGAGCAGCTGCAGTACGTCGGCGATACGCGCATCCAGGCCCTCATCTCCCTGTACGTCGCCGGCGACGATCGACTGGTGCGCAACGCTCTGATGCACTTCGACAACTCCCGCATCCCCGAGGGGCTGACGGCCAGCCGCTACCCGCACGTCGTGCAGCAGATCATCCCCACGTACTCGCTCTTCTGGATCTCGATGATCCACGACTACTGGATGCACCGCGGCGATCCGGTGTTCGTGCGCCGGTTCCTGCCCGGCATCCGCGGCGTGCTCGAGTGGTTCGAGGCGCGCATCGACGGCACCGGCATGCTGGGACAGCTCGAGTGGTGGAACTTCGTCGACTGGGTCCCCGAGTACCAGTCCGGCGAGCCTCCGGGCGTGAAGGACGGCAACTCGGCCGTCGTCTCGCTCACCTTCGCGTACGCGCTGCGCCAGGCGGCGGACCTCGTGCAGGCCTTCGGCCAGCCGAGCGAGGCGAACCGCTGGAGGCTGCTGGCGCGCTCCGTCGCCCAGGCGACGCTCAAGCAGTGCTGGGATGCGGAGAGGGGGCTGATCGCCGACACGCCGGAGAAGAAGCTCTTCAGCCAGCACACGAACGTCATGGCCGTCCTCGTCGACCACACCCCCGGCGGCGAGCCACGGCCTTACATCGAGCGTATCGCCGGAGACGGCTCGCTCGTCCAGTGCACCTTCTACTACCGCTTCTACCTCGTCCGCGCGCTCCAGAAGGCGGGGCTCGCATCGCGCTACATCGAGATGCTGGAGCCCTGGCGCGACATGCTCGCCATCGGCCTCACCACCTTCGCCGAGAAGCCCGAGCCCACGCGCTCCGACTGCCACGCCTGGAGCGCGAGCCCCGTCTACGAGCTGCTCGCCACGGTCTGCGGGATCGCGCCCGATGCCCCCGGCTTCCGGAAGGTCCGGATCCAGCCGGCCCTCGGTCCCCTCGAGTGGGTCGAGGCGAGCATGCCCCACCCCGCGGGGGAGATCGGTGTGAGGCTGAAGCGCAAGGGCGATGGCGGCATCAGCGGCTCGATCCGACTTCCCGAGGGACTCGACGGAAGACTCATCTGGAGGGGAAGGGCGATCGAGCTCAAGGGGGGCGAGCAGGAGGTGGATCTGTGAAGCGTCTCCAGGAGGCATCCGCTGGTGAGACCGCGGCGCAGCCGCTCCGCCTCTCTTGCCTGTCGCTCGCGGCTGTTGCGATCACGGCCATCCTACACGGCGCCGAGCCCCTCCGCCCTGGCGACGTGATCCTGGTGAACGAGGAGGAGATCGCATCGGAGCGCAGCGAGGTCCGGTTCGTCTGTCCCGCGGGCTCGGTCATCACGGCGATCGGCGCGCGCGCTCACGCCGACAACATCACGACGATGTGGATCGACCACCGCCCGCTGCGGCCGGACGGCACGCTCGGCCCCCCCACCGCCGAGAAGCTCGGCGCCGAGCCGGAGCACGCCTGCGAGGCGTTCATCCGCTTGCCGGAGAGCTACGTCGCCTGCGGATTCGGTGCCCGCGGCGCGCCGGAGTGGGACGTGACGACGCTCTGGGTCTGGGCGCGGCCGCTTCTCGAAGGCGGCGGTCTCGGAGAGGTGAGGATCTTCAAGGACGGCTTCCTCCCCGAGCACGGCCTCGAGCGCGAGGCCGTGGAAACGCGGCCAGGTCGCGTGCTGACGGGCGCCGGCCTGCGCTTCGCGAGCAACGACGTGGCCGGCATCTGGGCCCGCTCGGCCGAGATCTTCGTCTTCGACGGCGAAGCCATCGCGCCGCGGGCCATCTTCTTCGAGAGGCCGAGCCTCGAAGCTGTACCTGCGGCCGAGAGCTTTCTGCGGGTGTTTCCGTCGGCCGAGGTCTGGCTCGCGCCCGGCGGAGACGGCCGTCTCGAGCGCGAGCTGCGCCGGGGTACCGTCCGCCGCGTGCGCCGGACGGAGCGCGCGTTCCTGCTCGCGGATGGCACCGAGATCCCGGCGGTCTCCGGCGAGGAGGTCGCGGCAGGCCGCTCGGACGCAGCCCTCGCGGGAAAGCAGATGGTCATCTCCCTCGGCGAGGAGATCGATCCGTCGGGCCGGCTGCCGCTCCTCGCTGCGCAGAAGACGGCCTACCAGCTCCTGCTCGCGCGCAAGCACGGCTTGCCGCCCGTGCTCTCCCTCGTCACCGGAAAGAGCCTCGCTTCCGATGAGTCTCCCACCACCGCGGGCCTGTTTCTCATGTCCGACATCCTCGGCGAGAAAGCGCTCTCTCCTCGCGATTCGATCCGCTCCTGGCTCAAGCGATACGGCGCCGCGGCCGAGGCGTGCGGCCCCATCCTCGAGAGGAGCGAGAGCCTGCTGCGGCGGACCATCTCGCTGCCCGGCGGGATGCTCTGGCGCGCCGGACGGTTCCTTCTCGAGCCGAGCGATGCATCGACCTGGTGGCCCCCGGAGACCCCGCCCAGCGAGGGGCTGGTGCGGGGCGTCGAGGAGGCGATGCAGCTCGTCCTCGCCGAGATCGAGATCGCGGTCAAAAGCCTGACGACGACCATGGAGACGATGGAATACACAAGGGAGAGAGCCCGCGTGCATGATCTCCGCGAGCGATTGGCCGCGCTCGCGGAGCTCGGACGGTTCACGTCCGCCGCAGCCTCGGGACACGCCCTGGCGGCGCTCTACCGCATCGACGGCGCGCCGGCGACCGAGGCGAGGCTGACCGCGCGCATCGAGGAGCTGAGGGGTCTCGCCCCGCGATGCGATTGGGGCGCTCTCGATCCGCTCGCGCGCCATCTGGAATCGCTCCGCGCCCGCGCGCGCGCGGAGAGCCCGGTGCTCCTCGCGCTGAGCTCGGTCGACGAGCGGATCCGCCGCCGGGAAGGAGAGGAGGCGGCGAATCAGCTGAGAAACCTGCTCGTCGACGAGGACCTCCTGCGCCACCTCGAGAAGCACGGCGATCGCCTCGCGGGGCTCATCTCCTCGCTGCCGGGGATCTGGGATGGCGATCCGCAGAGGGATGTGAGCATCCGCTGGGGCGGCGACGGCCGCTTCGAGCTGGTGGAGAGCCATGGCGAGTGGGGCCTCCTGATGACGGATCGCGGGCCGGTGGTCTACGTCGACTGGACCGCGCCCGACATGACGGCCCCGCGCGAGGTCGTCGTCTCGTTCTCGTACCTCGACGTGGACGAGACGAGGATCGTCGTCCACTACAACTCGGACTACCCCGGAGGCCTCGAGGACCGAGAGTATCACCCATCCGCGCCGGTGATGACGCGCGGCACCGGGCGCTGGCTCGACGCCGAGCTCGTGCTCGACCGCGCGCTCTTTCAGGGAAAGCAGAACCAGCTCGCGGACCTGCGCTTCATCGGAAGCCCGCGCGGAGCCGCGGTGAGGGACATCCGAGTGCGGATGCGGTGAGGCGCCGAACCGCGTAATCCGGCTCGATTCTCGTGGATCTATGGTGTAAGAGTCACTGGCGCCGGGGCGCGGATCGCCGCTGGCGGATTTCGAGCAACCACGTTCCCCGCGGAGGTGCCCGTTGGCCCAGGCCCCCAGGAAAGAGCTGACCCTCTTCGACTCCACGTGTCTCATCGTCGGGATCATCATCGGCGCGGGGATCTACCAGATGGCGCCGAACATCGCCAAGGGCGCTTATTCCTGGTGGGGCGTTCTGCTGATCTTCGCTGCCGGCGGTCTCATCACCCTTTTCGGAGCGCTCGGCTACGCCGAGCTGGCGTCGGCCTATCCCAAGGAAGGCGGCGACTACGTCTACCTCAGCCGCGCGTACGGCAAGTGGGCCGGATTCCTCTTCGGATGGATCCAGATGGCGATCGTACGGCCTGCGGACATCGTGGTGATGGCCTTCGCGTTCGGGCTGTACGGGCGGCAGATCTACGATCCCTTCCCCGGCTGGGAGACCGTCACGTCGCAGCAGATCTTCGCGGCGGCCGCAGTGATCGCGTTGACGGCCGTCAACGTGCTGGGTGTCAAGCAAGGCAAGTGGACCCAGAACCTCCTGACGACGGTGAAGGCGGTGGGATTGCTGGCGATTCTCGGGGTGGCTCTCTTC
The DNA here is from genome assembly GCA_016928605.1 of Planctomycetota bacterium. Taxonomy (GTDB): domain Bacteria; phylum Planctomycetota; class UBA8108; order UBA8108; family UBA8108; genus JAFGKN01. Next base: position 6,579 of record JAFGKN010000044.1, read on the forward strand.
GCGCCCGAGCGCCCGGAGACGAGCGGAACGTTCGAGCCCTGGCCGCCGGCCGTCGCCCTCGTCCTCGTCCTCTTCTGCTTCGGCGGATGGAACGAGATGGCCTACGTGGCCGCGGAGGTCAAGAACCCTCGGCGCAACATCGTCAGGGCCCTCGTCCTCGGCACCGTCTCCGTCACCGTCATCTACCTGCTGGCCAGCACCGCGTTCCTCTACACGCTGGGCTACCAGGGGATGGCGACCTCGGAAGCGGTGGCGACAGACACCGTCTCCGCCGTCTTCACGCGTCACGGCGGCGTGCTCATCAGCGCGCTCATCTGCATCTCAGCGCTGGGAGCCGTGAACGGCTTGATCTTCACCGGAGCGCGCATCTCCTATGCCGTCGGCGCCGATCACAA
>JAFGKN010000377.1 GCA_016928605.1 Planctomycetota bacterium
ATCTCCCGGATCCTCTTCCACCGCCGCTCGCGGATCGCATCCCAACCCTCGCGATACACGTCCCGGTAGCGCGCGATGTCCTCCGGCAGCGCCTGGAGCGGAAAGTGCGGTGCGTTGAACGCCAGGTACTGGAAAAAAGGCCTGCCCGCCTGCTTCGCCGCGTGCTCCTCGAGGCAGCGGATGGCGTGGTCCGCTATGGCGATCGTCGCGTAGTACCCCGTCCCGCGCTCGACGGGCGGCAGCTTCCTGTCGTCCTCGAAGTGCACTCTGGGGCTGAAGTAGCGCCCCAGGTCCTGCACGAGGTAGGACCGGTCGAAGCCTCCCGCGAGCGGCGTCCCGTCGATGTGCCACTTGCCGGAGTGGTAGGCCCGGTATCCGAGGGGCTTCAGCAGGTCCGGCAGAAGCCGCGCCCAATCCGGGCGCCGCCCTCCTCCGCCGCTGCGCACGCCGGGCACCGCGTCCCTCCTCACCTGCTGGGCATAGTAGCCGGTCATCAGCGCCGCCCGCGTGGGCCAGCAGCGCGCCGTGTTGTAGAACTGCGTGAACCTCAGCCCGGAGGCCGCGAGCGCGTCGAGGCTCGGCGTCCGGATCTCGCCGCCGTAGCAGCCGAGGTCGGAGTACCCCAGATCATCCGCGAGGATCACGAGGAAGTTGGGGCGATCCGCCGCGGTGGAGGGAGCGGCGAGCGAGGCGAGAAGCGAGAGGAGCAGGGGGAGGAGGAGCGACAGCCGTGAGATCATGCGGGGTGTCCTTTCTCGATCGTCGGTCAAGGGATGACGGGGTGATGCCGCTGCATGCCGCAGGCCTACTCGCCCTCGAGCGCCCGCTTCCTGTTGGCTCGGATCTCCGGCGAGTAGAGATCCTCCGGCGCGGGCCGCCGCCGGTCGCCCGAAACCTTCTCGAGAAGGCCCAGCAGCGCATCGACGATCTTCGGCTCGGCCTCGACCTCGAGACCGGCGGTCCGCGCGGGCCACGTGGTGTACCCTCCGAGCGCGTGCTGCTCGGGGGGCGGGATGTATCCGGCCGCGCCGTTGGCGAGCTCCATGTTGAACGTGGGGCGAAGCGGCGAGCGCGCCTTCAGCGCGAGGCCCGTCACGCCGAAGACCTCGTTGGGGATGGCCGTGATGCCCAGGCCGCCGATGCGCACCGCCTGAAGGATGACCGCGGCCTCGGGGTTCTCGGCGATCCACGCCGCCTGCTCGGCGTACACCTCGGCGCGGTCCCGCGGGCGCCGCTCGCCGCGCCGTGCGTTGATCTCCGCGGCCCAGGCGAGGCGCGTCTCGTCGGGCAGCCGGCGGCGCAGCGTCAGCTCCGCCTGAGCCATCGCGAGGGGCACGTCGCTGCGGTGCTCGATCTTCCGGCAGGCGCTCCAGGCGATGTCGGCCAGCTCCGCGGCGTACTGCTCGATGGAGATCTGCTTCTGCGGCTCCGAGTAGTCCATCCAGTGCTGGTCGCCGCTCGTCCCCTGCGACAGGATCGCCACGAAGGAGGACCTCGAGCCGTCCGGCGAGCCGGCGGCGCGCGGCTGGATCCTCTCCTCGATGAGGCGCGTGAAGACGCCGAAGTAGTCGGCCGAGATGTCGGCGCTCCACCCGAAGTAGTGCATCGAGTAGTTGGCGAGCACGCACAGGGGGCTTCCGTCCCTCGCCCGCACGCTGAGGAGGCTCAAGCCCGCATCCACGGGCCCGGCCGGGCCCAGGTAGTCCGGATTCTGGTAGCCGGGGTGCATCATCGCGCGGACCGTCCGGTCGCCGAAGGGATCCGTATCGATGCGGTCGGGGCGGCGGATCCACCGGCGGCAGTGCGTGTGCTCGGGGGCTTCGGCCACCGTCCAGCCCACCTCCGCTGGCTCGAGCCGCGCGTGCGCCTTCGCGATGCACTCGGCGATCTGCGGCGCGAGCTGCCGGGCGTAGGCATCGTCTTTTCGCGTGCCCAGGCAGAGGTCCATGACGCTCGGCGCCGAATGCGTGTGCGTCGATGCGATGAGCATCCGGCTCGCGGGGATCCCTGTCCGCTCGCTGGCCGCCGCCTTGGCGAGATCGCACAGATCGCGCGGGATCATGCAGGAATCGACGACGGCGATGGCGACGATCTCGGGGCCTCGCTCGAGCACGAGGCACCGGGCTTGGAGGGAGTCGTGGACTCTTCCCGCCGTGCGCTCGGTGAATCCGCCGTTGACGATGACGGGGAGCTTCTTCGGCGAGACATCGACGGCCGCCGCCCCGGCGCGGAGCTCCGCGGCCCGGGGACCTGCCTCCGCGGCCCGCGGATCGCCGACGCGCGTCAATGCGGTCCGGGAGAGGTGGAGATGCGGCTGCGCGCCGGCCTCGCGCTCTGGCCGCGGCGCAGCTTCGCCTCTCGCGGGGGCGCTGAGCACGTTCAGGAGGGAGAGCAGGATCGCGATGGCTCCGGTCGTGGGTGGCATGGCCGTGATTCCTCGAGCTTGGCTCCGGGATCCCAGGAGATCACCCCCGATGCGAGGCGTCCAGCATCCCTCGGCTCCGCCGAGCGGGTTCCGAGCCTGGCGGGGCAACGGCCGCCGGACTCGCCTGCGCCGCCGGGAGCCGCGCCGCCGCGGCGCCTCGCCGGGCAGACACCAGCCTACCCTGGACGGGGCGCCCTCCGCCAGGATCTCGACATCCCCGGCACGGGCGTTGCTTCATCTCCCGGCGAGTGCAGCCGCCCCGCTCCGCGGATCGGAGCGGCGGCCGGCCCCGCCGGGGCGGACGCCGGCGCGCTCCGGCGGCTCGGCGCTCGATGCGCCGCCAGCGGCCGGAAAAGCCCATGTGATCCTCGAAACGTGCGATCCCGGCCCGCCGACTCCCCGCAGGCGAGCGCCTCGCCCGCGAGCAGACACACCTGTCGACTTCCCGCTTCCACCCCCCGCAAGACCCCATCATGCCCTCGAGATCCAGATCCATGCGCCGCGAGCCCTTCCAGCGAGATGCCGTCCGCTCCCCGCGTCCACCCGCTTCTGTCTCGGTTCTGGACAGATCGTCCCCCCGCGGCCCGACCCGTCCAGCCGCGGGCCGCGCAGCGCTCGCCCCCACCGCTGCATCCCGACCCGCCGGTCCCCGACTGGATGCAGCGATCCGCGAGTACACCCGCTATCTCGAGACGCGCGGTGGAAGCTCCCGGAGCGACTTCGCGCGGCACTGCGTCTGCCGCTGGGTGGAGCGCTGGCCCCGCGCTTCGCTCCACGAGATCTCGCCGACCGACGCGAACCTCTATCTCGCCTCTCGCCTCGCGGGCGGCGCGAAGACCACAGAGGTGAGCCGCGAGAGCCGCCTCCTGTCTCACTTCTTCACCTGGGCGAAGCGCCAAGGCGGCGGGATCCGGACACCTCGCCGCTCCCGCGCGCGTCCTCGGGCCGCCGCGTGCGCGCCTCCCGTCGCGTGGACCTTCAGCGAGCAGAGGCGGCTCCTGGACGCCTGCAGGCACAAGCTGCAGCTGAGCGATGCCCGCGGAGCTCCCATCCTGCGGCACCATCCGGCCCCCTATCTGCGATCGATCGTCCTCCTCGGCCTGCAGACTGGCCTGCGGCTCGAGAACCTGCTCGGTCTCGAGTGGCGCCACGTCGACCTGCTCACCGAGACGCTGTGGATCCCGCCCGCCGAGACGCGGCGCGGCGAAGGTCTGTTCGTGTGCCTTCCCAGGGAGTCCGCCCGCCTGCTCAGGAGCCTCTGGGAGGCCCTCCGGGTCCTGCCGCAGCGACCCCCTCAGGTGTTTGCGGCGCAGGGGCTGCCCGAGGCCTACGGCAAGCCGAACCGCGCCGAGGTGCTCGAGCGCTTCCGCGAGGCTGTCGCGCGGGCCGATGTCCGCCCCGGCGGATTCGACTCGCTCCGATGGAGCTTCGCCTACAACTGCGTCCAGAGCGGAGTCTCCTTTCTCAAGGCGGCGATCCTCGTCGACTGGGACGACATCGGAGTGCTCGTCGATCTCTACCACCGCTGCGGACAGCGGGGCGTTCGCCGGACTTCCCCTCCCCTTCTCCTGCCCGCGAGCGCCCTCGCGGGCCCGCGATCGCGATCCTCCCTCCTGCGCGGATCATCGCTGCGCGCATCATCGCCGCGCGGAACGCCGGGCGCCGCCCGCCTCCTCTCCCGCCGGCTGACCCCACGGCCCTCGGCGAGCTGACGCGTCCTCTGCGGCCCTTGCCACCGGGAGGCCTCGCCGGTCTCCCTCCCCTTCCTCCTGCGGTCCCGCAGCGGGGAAAACCCTTGCAAGCGTCCGAGCGCCTCCCTATCATTCACCGCCTCTCCAGCAGCCCCATATGCGCCCGTAGCTCAACTGGATAGAGTACCGGTCTACGGAACCGGATGTTGCAGGTTCGAGCCCTGCCGGGCGCGCCAATCAACAGGCCCGATGCGGCGAAGCGCGGCTCGGGCCTTTTCTGTTGAGCGCTGAAGGGCGACGCGGCGTTTGCTGGAAGACCGGGCGCGCTGGAAGCCACCGAGATCGTACAGAGAGGGAATGACCCATGAATTCAGGACAGGCCCCGGGACCGAGCGGAGCACAGAAGGCTTACTACCTCACGATCCTGCTGCCGATGTGGCGCGGGCAGCTGGATCGCCTGGGGGCCGCCGAGCGCGAGTACCGTCACCACCTCCTCGCGGTCGAGTGTCTGAGGATCGCCAAGGGGCCGGGCGCCGATCCGGTCCGCATCTCCGACTTCTGCAGAACCTGGAAGATCCCCTTGACGCTCCCGGTGATCGGTCCTACCGCGCTTCTGAGAAAGATAGGGAAAGCCGCCGGCGGTTGGCCTTCGCAGGCTGCGGTGTTCGATCCGACGGGAGCGATCAACATCGGCATCAAGGTCATCGCGCACATGGGGCCGCTTCTCGGCCGGATTCAGATGTCAAGCGCCGCTCTGATCGCCATGGACTCCAAGGTCATCGAACTGGGCGACCAGACGTCCGTCGGATCGATCCTCGAGCTCAGCCGGACGCCGGAGGCCCTCATGACCCGGCTCAAGGAGTCGAGGACGAAGCTCGAGCGTCTCTGGAAGGAAACGGTCGACCTCGCGGCGAAGATGGAGCCGATGCGCGTCGAGCTCGGCTTGCCCGAGACGGTTTCCTGACAGAGCGGCCTGCGCCGGGGGTCGCCAGGGGCTCTCGATCGATCCCTCGAGCCGGTCGGCTTCCCCCGCGCCTGAGAGCGGACATCCGCCGGCCGGGACTGTTTCCCGGAGTGCATCGTCGAGCGCGCCGTCATCGACGGCCTTCCCGGGGACGAGGCCGCCGGCCCTTCGGCGGCTCCAGCCGAAAAACCCCTTGTGCAACATCCGCCGCTTGTTTAACGTGCTGCGCGATTCGTGCAGACGGCTGTTTCGTGCGGTTGAAGACTCGTACGGTGGTCACCGGGAAAGGAGCTGACCCCATGAAGTGGAAGACTGAGGATGGCGGATGGAGCCCCTACCTCGCCGGAGCGCTGGTGGGACTCCTGGCGATCGCATCGGCCTACGCCACCACACAGTGGCTCGGGAAGACGAGCTACCTGGGCGCGTCGACGACCTTCGTCCGGGCCGCCGGCCTGCTCGAGCGCCCCATGGCTCCGGATCATGTGGAGCAGAGCGAGTACTTCACGAAGACGAAGGTCCGCGTCGACTGGCAGTTCCTGCTGGTCCTCGGCATCTTCCTGGGCGCGCTCGCCGCCTCCGCCGTGGACAGGAGCTTCAAGCTCGAGGCAATTCCTCCCACGTGGGCGAGGCGCTTCGGGCGCTCCGTGGGGAAACGGGCTGTGTGGGCCATCCTGGGCGGCATCGTCGCCATGGTCGGCGCCCGGATGGCTGGAGGCTGCCCCAGCGGACACGGCCTCAGCGGGATGATGCAGCTCTCCGTGAGCGCGTTTGTCGCCCTGGGGATGTTCTTCGGCGCTGGCGTGCTCGTCGCCGCGCTCGTGTACGGAAGGAGGTCGTCATGAGTAGGGAACAGCTGTTCGGCCTCGTCACCGGGGTGCTCTTCGGATTCCTCCTGCAGAAGGGGCGCGTCCTTCGCTTCGACAAGCAGGTCGGCGCCATGCTCCTGAAGGACATGACGATCTTCAAGTTCATGCTCTCCGCGATCCTCGTCGGCATGGTCGGCATCACCCTGCTCGCGGATGCGGAGGTGATCACGCTGAGCCACAAGTCGATGAACCTCGGCGCCGTGCTCGTGGGAGGAGGTCTCTTCGGAGCCGGCTGGGCGGTGATGGGCTTCTGCCCCGGCACGTCGATCGGCGCTCTGGGCGAAGGGCGCTGGCACGCCGCGTTCGCCGTAGTGGGGATGGTGCTGGGCGCCGCCATCTACGCCGAGCTCTATCCCTTCTTCCAGAAGACGGTCCTGGCGTGGAAGGACTTCGGCAAGATCGGGCTGCCGGATGCGCTCGGCATCTCGCGCTGGATCATCATCCCGGTCTTCTGGGCGATCACTCTGCTCCTCTTCTTCTGGTTCGAGAAGAAGCAGGTCTGATCCCGCAGATCGCAGCTCGAGCCGCGCGCGTTCACGGGGCTCCGGTTTCCTGGACGGAGCCGCCTTCGCCCTGCGCGCCAGCGCTCTCCGCTTCCGCGCTCTGGCCTTCGCCCTGCGCGCCAGCGCTCTCCGCTTCCGCGCTCTGGCCTTCGCCCTGCGCGCCAGCGCTCTCCGCTTCCGCAGCCGGATCGCCGATGACCACATCGATCTCTTCGCTCGGCCGGCTCTCGTTCCCGGCCGGGTCGTAGGCGCTGACCGCGAGGTAGTAGCGGCCCGCCAGGAGGCCGGAGAGCGTGTACCGCGTGGTCTTGCCGACATCGACGACGCGATCGTACTCGCCGCTTCTGCGTCCGACGTGGAGGCGGTAGCCTCCGATGTCGGGGAGCGGCGATCCATCCGTCTTCGTCACCGGAGGATCCCAGGCAAGATCGACACTCCCCGCGCCGGCGGGCGGTTCGGAGACCTCGCCGCGCGCGCCGGAGAGCGGAGGTCGGTCGATCCCCGTCGCCGGACGCTGACTCTCCGGATCGACCCCCTCGGCGGGCGCCTGCGGGCTGCGGACCCCGCCGAGGCCGAAATCGTCTCCACCGATATCGCCCGCCGCCGAGAAGGCCTCCTCGTCGAGCTCGAGGAGCACGCGCTCCGGAGCGAGCTTCCAGGCCGAGCCGGAGAGGAAGTCGACGATGCACCCGAGGCCCGCGGTGAGGACGTTGCCCCAGACCCAGGGGTTGAGGCGCGGGCGCAGCGTCCCGCTCGCCGGCCGGAAGCGTCCGTCGAGCACCTCGTAGGAGATCTCGCGGCCGCTGTCGAGGACCCACCGCCGCGGCGTGGTGAACTCCCCTGCGGCGCCGAGCCGGACCCGCGCGCCCCGGGGGTGGGAGTCGATCTCCACCTCGCTGTGGCGGCTCGACGAGCCCGCGACCGCGTCGGCGATCGTCGCGCAGCCGGCGAGCGCGCAGAGCCATGCCACCACCGCTGCGACGCGGAGCGCGCTCCCCGGAGCGGACTCGCCCCAGCGATCTCCATCTCCAGCCATCAGTTCCCTCCGTCTGGCTTGCATCTCGGTCATCGCAGGATCGCGGCCTTCTCGCGGGGCTTCCTCGCCGTCCAGAGCACGACTCGCGACAGAAGCCGGTCGAGCCCGCCGGCTCCGGCGAGCCGCACGCTCGAGCCGATCGCGCGGCCCTCTCCGAACCGGCCCGCCGCCAGGGCCGGCCGTCCCGCCATCTCCGCGGCGAAGGACCCGTTGTCGCCGATCCCCCCGCGAAACCTCGCGAGCGTCCGGCAGCCGGCCGGCGCAGCATCATCCGCAGGGGACGGCTCCCCCCCCTGCCCGGAATCTCCCGCAAGCTCGAGCAGGGGGCCGTTCACGTAGAGCGCCTGCATGCTCTCGGCGGGGCTGCGCAGCAGATCCCGGCCCTCGCCGGTCAGTTCGATGGTGACCCGGCCCCTGCCGCGGCGCCAGTTCTCGCGGTCCACGACGCGTGCGTCGAGGATGCCGAGCGACCACGGATAGCCGTTCGATGCGAGATAGCAGCCCGCGGAGATGCCGGCGAAGCCGCCGCCGCGCCGCACGAAGTCCCGGACCGCGCGCCGCCCCTCATCCCCCAGAGCGCGCCCCATCCGCGATCCGCGGCCGCCGCCGAAAACCACCGCGTCGAAGTCCTCGAGCGCCCCTCCCAGAATGTCCCGCGGCCCCACCCGCATGGCGATGCAGCCCTCGCCGGAGCCGAGCTCGCGCTCCGCCTCCTCGACCCACTCCGCCGCCGCGCCCTCGCCGTCGTAGAGAGCGACGCGCACCGCCGCGGCCTCGTCCGGCCGGCGCGGCGACATCAGCCGGTCGACCCCGCCGGAGACCATGCCGAGCTCCGAGAGGAGACCGTGGACGAGGATGCGGTGCTGCCTCGTCCGGAGCGAGAGAGGCTGGCCGCGCGTGGTGGTCTCCAGGATGAGCGCGTCGCAGCCCAGGCGGTCCGCCGCGGCGCGGGCGAGGCTGCCGCGGATCGGCGGGCTGCGGAGCTCGAAGCACTTCTCCGGCTCGTCGATGCTGGCGTTGACCGCTTCGACGAGCCGCGCCGCCGTCTCCCGCGCGCGCGGAGTCCGCGAGAAGATGACCGAGCTGCCGACGCTCCTCGGCTGCGATCTCGAGTAGTGGTACCCCTCGTGGAGGTCGACCAGCCAGCCGGGACGCAGGCGCAGCGCGAGATCCCAGAGCGCGGCCGCGAGCGCTCCGCGCGGCGCATCGCCGGCGGAACGAGGAAAGTTGCGACCCAGATCGCCCCGCTCGGCCGGCTCGAAGGGAAGAGCCCGGCAGGCGAGCTCGAGGCCGGCGCGGTTCGCCCTCGGCACGATCACCAGCCGGCCCCGCTCGAGGTTCCAGTTGGCGATCTGCTCGGCGGCGCGCGATCCCGCCGGCTCGTTGCCGTGGACTCCTCCGACGAGCAAAATCGTGGGACCGGGCGCAGGGCCGTCGATCACCCGGTAGGTCGTCTCCCACCTCGTTCCCGCAGCCAGCGCACCGGTCTCCGCCGGAGCCGGCCGCACGGCGCCCGCCGCGATCAGGAGCGCGGCGAGGAACGCGGTGAGGATGGAGGTCGCGGGGAGTCGTGGCAGCATGGGAAGGCCTTCCGGTGAGGATGCGCGCGGAGCCGAGCTCGGGCGCGCCCGAGCCAGGATGCACGCAGAGCCGAGCGCGGGCGCGCCCGAGCCCGGCGGCTGGCTCTCGGGTACCCTCTCTCTTTCGGCAGCAGGGCTCGGCGGCTCGACTCCCGGCTCTTATCGGTGCTCCAGACCGATCGCGCCCTCGAGGTCGGCGCGGTAAAGGCTCGCGTTCTCGAGGGAGGCCCCCGTCAGGTCGGCCTCGCTCAGATCCGCCCCCGTGAGGTTCGCCCCGCGGAGATTGGCTCCCCGCAGGCACGCCCGGCGCAGCACCGCGCGGTCCTTCCCCTCGGCCGAGAGGTTCGCGTCCTCGAGATCCGCCCCCTCGAGCCGCGCGCCCGTGAGGTCCGCTCCGGCCAGGTTCACGCCGGCGAGGCGGGCTCCCGAGAGGTTCGCGTCGGCGAGGCGCGCCCGCACGAAGACACCGGCCGTCTCGGTCACCGGATTCGTCGAGAGGTCCACGCCGGAGAGATCGGCGCCCGCGAGGTTCGCTCCGGTGAAGTTGGCTCCGCGCAGCTCGAGGCCGCGC
>JAFGKN010000378.1 GCA_016928605.1 Planctomycetota bacterium
CGGAGAAGGTAGCTGGAGATCCTCTCGCGACCGTCCACCGCGCCCTCCCCCTGGTGCTCCTCCGCGTTGAACCTGCGGATCGCGCCGAAGAGGAGCTGATCGCCGGCGAGGGAGACGCGGTAGCTGCCGCTCCACGCCTGCCGCGCGAAGGGGCTTCCGGCGAAGCGGACGCGCGTTCGGTGGTGGACGATCCGGTCGTCGACGACGAGGCTCCCCTCGACGGGATCGTTGGACAGCAGCGGACTCCGATCGAGGTACTCCTGCCCCGCGGCGCGCATCCAGAACCGGTACACGGGGAGAGAGCCCTCCGCCGGATCCTCGCGATCCTCGTGGCGGTAGTTGAGGAGCGGGATGTCGAGCGGTCCGGGGTGTGCGACATCGAGGATGAGGGGATGGCTGCGCTCCCGCGGATCGACGGGAAACCGGCCGCGGCGTCCACTTCCGTCCTCCGCGACGATCGAGAAGACGACCGCCGTGCCCCGCGGCAGTCCTGGAAGGCGCGCCCGGAAGCGCCCGCCGGCGGACGGTCCGTCCATGGCGGCCTCGTTGAACCGCGGGTCCTCGGGAAGCAGGGAGCCGTCCTCCGACCATCGCACGGCGGCCCACGAGACGCCGTCCGGATCGCTGATCCGCGCGCTGATCTCCACATCCTCGCCGGGTGCCGGCTGCACGGGCGTCTGCCGGACATCGTCGATGACCGGGCCGAGGTTGCAGGATCCGGTCGATCGCTCGAGGCGCAGGGAGACGCTGTTGGGCGCCCCCGGCGTCCCCAGCCGCTCCGGGACGATCAGCCGGTGGGATTTCGCGAGGTCGTAGCCCTGCCAGCCGTGGGTGAGCAGGCGGGGCGAGCCGGCGACCCACCGCGCCCGGAAGGAGATCGCGTAGCGGAGATCGGTGCGGAGCGCAGGCAGCGCCACCTCCAGCCGGTTCGCCTTGTCATCCCCCTTGCCGGTGGCGATGACCGCGAGCGAGGCCGCTCCGGAGATCGGATCCCGCAGCGACCGCCCCGATGCGGCGTGGGTCCCCTCGATCCGCCAGTCTCCGGGGCTCGCGCCGCCGCTCGCCAGGGGAGCCTCGATGGAGCCGCTGGGCAGGAGCTCCGGCCCTTCCTCGACGATGAGATCGCCGCGGACGAGCCGCGCGTCGAAGCGGAAGTCCCCGCTCGCGATGTCCGCGTTGTGAACCTGGACGGCGAGCACGTTCCGCCCCTCCCGCAGGAGATCGCGCCACGACTCGATCTGCACGATCTCGGCCGCCGGCTCGGCAAGGCTCTCGACGGCCGGCGCATCGAAGGCAGGGCTCTCCACGCCGGCGTTCGCGCTCGCGATGGGAGCGGAGTTGAGATACGCGGCGAAGCCGTCGTCGTACTCGATCTCGAGGATCAGATCGCCGATGTCGTCGACGCTCTCGACGTGAAACTCGCGGCGGAGGAAGAGGCTGACGTAGGATCCGCGCATGTCGTCGAGGATCACTTCCTCCCCCCCGCAGCCGTAGCCGATCGGAGCGGGCCCCGTCTCCCAGCCGGAGTCGTCGAACTCCGGCTGCCGCCAGAGGCCGGACGGAGATGAAGGCTCGCTCCTGCCCCGGAAGAACCGCCAGCGATCGCCCCGGTCGATCAGAACCTCCCGCGCGGCGGCGGAGACGAAGCGCTCCTTCACGGAGATGTCGTCGACGATGGCGATGCCGCGGTCGAGGAGGAGCAGGTGGAGCTCCGGCTCTCCTCCGCGATAGACTCCCTCGTAGGCGAACTCCCCGACGGGCGATCTTCCGCAGCCGTCGCTGGCGTCCCAGGCGGCGCCCGCGCTGCCGTCCTGGAAGGGATCGATGAGCTCGAGGGACGATCCTCCGCCGTCGCACCAGCTCGGCCAGCTCCCGCCGTCGCGGTAGACCACCTCGTCGACGAGGTTGCCGAAGTCATCGCGCAGCGAGATGCGCTTTCCGGAGTTCTTCAGGACGCCGAAGTCCTCGATGGCTCCGGCGTCGCCGGCGACGGGCCCGACGACGGAGGCCGCCGGCAGATCGTAGTTCGCTCGTATCCACTCCGGATGGCGGGCGACGACGAGGTGCTCGCCGGGACCGATGCTCAGGCCCTCGGGAAACCGGTACTCGATCCCGCTCGTGAAGGCCCACCCAGAGAGGTCCGCTCTCCTCTCTCCGCGGTTGAAGAGCTCGATGTACTCCCCCTCGGCGCGGTCATCCATCGGGTGGTACATGATCTCGCTGACCACCACGTCGCTCTCGGCGCCCGTGTTGTTCGCCTCCCCCGGCGTGGGGAGCGCGGCGTCGCTGATCTCGAGGCCGCCGTCGGGGATCCGGGCGCTGCTCCTCTCCGCACAGGTCGGCCGGAGGTTCAGAGCGTCGACCACGCGCGAGCCGTCGGGAGAGGTGAGCGCGAGGAACGCCGCCGGCGGCGAGGGCCCTTGCGCGCCGGGCGGCGCATCCGTCGAGGGACAGAGATCGAATCCCAGCTCGGCCTCGCTGACGACCATCCAGCCGCGGGGGCTGATCAGCGACCCCGCCGGCAGCCGGAAGCGCAGGAGATCGCCGCGGTCGGCCGAAAGGTGATAGCCAGACGCGTCCACCTCGGCATCGCTCGCGTTGTGGATCTCGATCCAGCGCGGCCCGTGCGTGAAGAGAAGGACCTCGTTGATCCTCAGCGGCGGGCGCTCCGCGAGAGATGCGGCCGACGTGTTCGGCCGCCCCGGCGATCCCCCCGGCCGCTCCGGACCATCCGCCGAGAGGAAGCGGTCCCGCGAGACGTACCAGCTCTCCGGCTCGTCGAGGACTCCGTAAGCGTCCAGGATCTCCAGCGAGTGGCCCGTGCCGTCGGCGGCCGCCGTCCACCGCCCGTCATCCCGGTAGCGCACCCGGGCGTGGACGACGCCTCCCGGCTCCGAGAGCTCGAGCACCTCGCCCCGGTTGCTCAGCGCGGAGGACCCCGCGGCGCCGTCCTCGCCCGCCCAGTCGCCGATGGCGTTCTCGATGCCGTACAGGCTCCGTACCCTCTCCGCGCGGGCGCAGATCGCGAGGATGGAGCCGCCGGGGAGGATCGTCCCTTCGGGGATCCGGAACTCGATGCCGCGGGAGAAGTACCAGTCGGAGATATCGACGGGCGCCGGAGAGCGGTTGCGGATCTCGACGTACTCCAGATCGCGATCACCGCCCGGCGGATGGTACATGATCTCCGATAAGACGACGACGCCGGCGTTCTCGCCGCCCTGCACCGCGAGGAGAGACGCGGCAGCGGCGAGAAGGGCGAGGAGAAGGATCGAGGGGCCGCGGTAGGGCAGCATGTTCCTGCGCGGAGAGGAGTTGACGGAGTCATCGAGAGCGGGTGACAGCCCGGATTATAGGTATATGGCCGGGCCGAGTCAAAGCGCGCGGCGCGGGCGCGGAGCTCGCCGTCGGCGCACAGCCCCGCGCGGCGGCATCTGCCGGCGAATTTGTCCCCTGCCGGCGTTCGCATTTCTTCCATCCAGGGCTACAATGAGAC
>JAFGKN010000379.1 GCA_016928605.1 Planctomycetota bacterium
GCGATGCGCCAGTGATGCTGGCGGTCCTTGCCGGCTCTGCGCCGTCCCTCTGCCAGGTTGAGGGCGACGGAGCTGATGGCCCTGCGCGTCTGGCGCGCAAGATCGGGGTCGCGGACCCGGAGCCGGCGACACCATCCCCCCGAGCTCCGCCCGCCGCAGACCGCTGCGCTTGCGGTTGCGCTTCCGGTTGGACCTGCGGTTGCGGTGGCAGTGACCGTGGCGGTGGCGGTGGCCGTGGGCGAGGCGGTTGGGGTTGGGGCTGCGGTTTCGGCTGCGGCTGCGGCTGCCGTTGCCGTTGCCGCTGCGGCTGCGGTCTGCGGTCTGCGGCCGCCGGTCAGTGGAGCAGGATGCTCGCCCGGATGAACTCCCGGTTGAGGCGCGAGATGTGCTCCATCGAGATGTTCTTGGGGCAGGCCGCGGCGCACTCGCCGTGGTTCGTGCAGTTCCCGAAGCCCGCCTCGTCCATCGCCTTGACGAGCGCCAGAACGCGGGCCTCGCGCTCCGGCTCGCCCTGGGGGAGGAGGGTGAGATGCGAGATCTTGGCGCCCACGAAGAGCATCGCGGCGGCGTTGGGGCAGGCCGCGACGCACGCGCCGCAGCCGATGCACGATGCCGCGTCGAAGGAGAGGTCCGCCTTGTCCTTCGGCACGCGGATGGCGTTGGCTTCCTGAGCGCTCCCGGTGCGCACCGAGACGTAGCCGCCGGCCTGCAGGATCTTGTCGAAAGCGCAGCGGTCGACGATGAGGTCCTTCATCACGGGAAACGCCTTCGCCCGCCAGGGCTCGACGACGATCGTCTCGCCGTCCTTGAAGTGCCGCATGTGGAGCTGGCAGACGGTGGTGCCTGGCTCCGCGCCGTGAGCCTTTCCGTTGATCATCAGGCCGCACGTGCCGCAGATCCCCTCGCGGCAGTCATGGTCGAAGGCGACGGGATCCTTACCCTCGAGGGTGAGGCGCTCGTTGAGGAGGTCGAGCATCTCCAGGAAGGACGTGTCGGGGGAGATGCCGGAGATCTCGTGGGTCTCGAGCCGCCCCTCGCTGCCGGCGTCCTTCTGGCGCCAGATTTTCAGAGTGAACCTCATGCCGCCCTTCACTTGTAGCTCCTTTGCGTCAGCTCGATGTTCTCGAACCTGAGCGGTTCCTTGTGCAGCACCGGCTCCTCGCCCACGCCGCGGAACTCCCAGGCCGAGACGTGGGAGAACTCTTCATCCCTGCGGAGAGCCTCGCGCTCTGCCGTCACGTGCTCTTCCCGGTAGTGGCAGCCGCAGGACTCCTCGCGGTTCAATGCGTCCTCCACCATCAGCTCGGCGAACTCGAGGAAGTCGGCGACGCGTCCCGCGTGCTCGAGGGCCTGGTTCAGCTCGCCGTGGCTTCCGGGCACGGTGACGTTCTCCCAGTACTCCTGGCGGATCTCCGGGATGCGCTTCCTGGCTTCGAGCAGCCCCTCGCGGTGTCTCGACATCCCGCACCTGTCCCAGAGGAGCAGGCCGATCTCGCGGTGGAAGTCGGCGACCGTCCGCCGCCCCTTGATGCGGAGCAGCTTCTGTACGCGTTCACCGGCCTCGAGCTCCCGCTGCTTCACGTCGGGATGGCCGAGGCTCACATCGGGCAGGGAGGCGCCGGCGAGGTAGTCGCCGATGGTGTTGGAGATGATGAAGTAGCCGTCGGCAAGCCCCTGCATCAGCGCGCTGGCTCCCAGGCGGTTCGCGCCGTGGTCCGCGAAATTCGCTTCGCCGACGGCGTAGAGGCCGGGGATGGTGGTCATCAGGTTGTAATCGACCCACAGCCCGCCCATGGTGTAGTGGACCGCCGGGTAGATGCGCATCGGGGTCTCGTAGGGATTCTCCCCCGTGATGCGCTCGTACATCTGGAAGAGGTTGCCGTAGCGCTCCTCGATCCGGCCCGTCCCGAGCCGGGCGAGGGCGGTGGCGAAATCGAGGTAGACCGCGTGGCCCGTGGGGCCGATGCCGAGCCCGTCGTCGCAGACGCGCTTTGCCGCGCGCGAGGCCACGTCGCGCGGGACGAGGTTGCCGAAGCTGGGATACATCTCCTCGAGATAGTAGCAGCGCTCGGCTTCAGGGATGTCCTCGGGGCGCCGTGCGTCGCGCGGCTGCCGGGGGACCCAGACGCGGCCGTCGTTGCGGAGGCTCTCGCTCATCAGCGTGAGCTTGGCCTGGAAGTGCCCCTTCACGGGGATGCAGGTCGGATGGATCTGGGTGAAGCAGGGATTGGCGAAAAGGGCTCCGCGGCGGTGCGCGCGCCAGGCGGCCGTGACATTCGAGGAGAGAGCGTTGGTCGAGAGGCAGAAGACGTTTCCGTAGCCGCCGGTCGCGAGGACGACGGCGTGCGCCAGGTGGGAGCGGATCTCGCCCGTGACCAGGTGGCGCGTCACGATCCCGCGCGCCTTGCCATCGACGACGATGAGGTCGAGCATCTCCATGCGCGGGTGGACGCGGATCTTCCCCTCGGAGACCTGGCGCATCATGGACCCATAAGCGGCGAGCAGCAGCTGCTGGCCCGTCTGTCCCTTCGCGTAAAAGGTGCGGGAGACCTGCGCGCCTCCGAACGAACGGTTCGCGAGAAAGCCGCCGTACTCGCGGGCGAAGGGGACGCCCTGCGCCACGCAGTGGTCGATGATGAGGTTGCTGATCTGAGCCAGCCGGTACACATTGGCCTCGCGCGCGCGGAAGTCTCCTCCCTTGATCGTGTCGTAGAAGAGCCTCTGAATGCTGTCGCCGTCGTTGGTGTAGTTCTTCGCGGCGTTGATCCCGCCTTGAGCCGAGATGCTGTGCGCGCGGCGGGGGCTGTCCTGGAGGCAGAAGGACTGGACGTTGTAACCGAGCTCGGCGAGCGCCGCCGCGGCCGATGCCCCTGCCAGCCCGGTGCCGACGACGATCACGTCGATCCTTCGCTTGTTGGCCGGGCTGATGAGCTTGAGCTGGAAGCGGTGCCGGTCCCACCTCTCGGCGAGGGAGCCGCCTGGAATCCTGGCATCGAGGTTCATGGAGCCTCTCCGAGGAAGAAATGGATGTAGAGCGGAAAGGAGCAGAATCCCGCGGTGATGAGAGCGGCGAAGGCGTATCCGATCCAGTTGACGAAGGCGTCGAAGCGCGGATGCCGCACGCCGAGGGTCCTGATCGCGCTCTGGAAGCCGTGGCTCAGGTGAAAGCCCAGCATGATGATCGCCACGACGTAGATCAGCGTGAGGAAGAAGCTCTCGCGGAAGCTGCGGACGACCAGCTCGTAGAGCGAGCCGCCGCCGGAGGGCTGGAACTCGAGCCGGAAGTTGATGAGGTGGATGATCGTGAACGTCGCGGTGGCCAGCCCCGTGACCACCATCGTCGTCGAGAAGACGGTCTGGGCTCCGCGGCTGCCCTTGACCTGGTACTTCAGGGGGCGCGATCCGAGGTTCTCGAACGTCACGCGCAGGGCGGTCGCGATGTGCACCAGAAAGAGGGTGGCGAGGAAGATCTCCGCCGGCAGGAGCAGGCTGCTCGACCGCAGCAGGCGGGCGTACCCATCGAACGCCTCCTGGCCGAAGTAGAGGAAGAGATTGCCGAGGAGGTGCGTGATCAGGAATCCGCAGAGCAGGAGCCCGGAGACGGCCACGATGACTTTCTTCCCGATGGAGGAAACGATCGTCCTCAGGAACCAGTTCATGTTCTCTCCTTGAGCGAGCGGACAGTGCGCGGCCGCAGAGCTCGGAGTCTGTCCGGGAGTCTGCCGGACCCCCCTCGATCTCAGGTCGGGGAGGAGAGGCGAGCTCCATCCTCACCCCGCGCCGGACCTGCAGCCGGGTCACCAGTATTCAGGCATGGCCCGAGAAAGTCCAACCGTAACCTTCTGGTTGACAGGCCGGGGGGGGAGGAGTATAGGGGAGCTGGACGGCTCATCGAGCGCCCGCGCGACCAGGAGGGCCCTCTTCAAGCCCTGGCCCGCGCGCGGCCTCGCGAGCGACCGAGGGTGCTACTACGAGATGCGCGCATCGCCGACCCGTGCCAGCCTGTTCTCGTCTGTCCAGGGGCTCTCCCCGCGGGAGAGCGCTGCCGGCGGCGAAGGCGCGCCTCATCGTGCAGGCGAGATTCTCGTCCATCCGGCGCTCCGGCTTCTCCTGCCGGCCCGGCTGACCGTGTTGCGCGGCGCCGGGTGATCGGCGAGTCGACCCTGCTGAGCCCAGTCCATCGACCGCCGACACCTGCTGCCGAGGGTGCCGGCGTTTTTCATTTCCGGCGGAGCTTCGAGGCGCTTTGCCTCGCCGCAGTCGAAGAGGTCCCGAGATGTCCAGACGGGTGAGGATCCCCCCGGTCTCCGCGAAGGAGACTTCCGTCCGCTTCAGCCAGAGGGCGCAGCGGACCTGCGAGCAGCCGATCGCTTTCTTCATGAAGCAGGCGGTCGCCAATCCAGGCCTCATCTCGCTCGCGGCCGGGCTCGTGGACACGGAAAGCCTGCCGGTCGAGGAGACGCGGGAGATCCTGCGGGGCCTTCTCTCGGCAGATGGCGCGGCGCGTCATGCCCTGCAGTACGGCACGACCGACGGCTACGACCGGCTCCGCGAGCTGGCCGTCGCTCACGTGGAGGCGCTCGAGGGCCGTCCCGCCAGCGACATGAGCATCGATCCCTCCCGCGTGATCGTGACGACCGGCTCGCAGCAGCTGCTCTACATCGTCAGCGACATCCTGCTCGATCCCGGCGATATCGTCCTCGTCGGAGCGCCCGAGTACTTCGTCTACATGGGGACGCTCGAGAGCATCGGAGCGCGCGTCGTCGGAGTGCCCATGGACGAGCAGGGGATCATCCCCGAGGCCCTCTCGGATGTCCTCGCGGACCTGGATCGCTCCGGCCAGCTCCCGCTGGTCAAGCTGCTCTACTACGACAGCTACTACCAGAACCCGAGCGGAGTGACATCGGCGCCGGCGAGGCGGCCCGAGATTCTCGAGGCCGTCGAGCGGTGGTCCCGCCACGGCCGCATCTTCATCCTCGAGGACGCGGCCTATCGCGAGCTCTGCTACGAGGGGACCAGTCCGCGGAGCATCCGCTCGTACGACCGGAGCGGCCGGACGGTCATCCTCGCGCAGACGTTCTCCAAGTCCTTCTCGCCCGGCCTCAAGACGGGGTACAGCATCCTTCCCGAGGAGCTGGTCGGCCCGATTCTCCAGCAGAAGGGAAACCACGACTTCGGCTCCTGCAACTTCGTCCAGCATCTCCTCGCCGAGGCCTTCGCCACCGGCAGGCACGCGGAGCACGTGGGGAAGCTGAAGCGGGTCTACCGGGCGAAGCTGTCAGCGATGCTCGAGGCGCTCGAGACGGCCTTCGCGAGCGGTTCCGTGCCGGCGCGGTGGACGCGGCCCCAGGGCGGGCTCTACGTCTGGCTCGTGCTCCCCGAGGAGTTCGACACGCGGATGAAGGGCCCCCTGTTCCAGCGGTGCATCGAGAAGGGGGTGCTCTACGTGCCTGGCGAGTACTGCTTTCCTCCGGAGACGAACGCCTCCGCAGCAGATCCGCTCGGCGGGCCGCGCAACACGATGCGCCTCACCTTCGGCAACCTGCCCGCGGAGAAGCTCCGCGAGGCGATCCATCGACTCGCGGATGCGCTCGAGAGCGGTCCCGCGGCCTCGTGAGGAGGCGGCGGGCGGCTTCCAGCCGATCCAGCGGCGGCTCGAGACGGCGCGCGACGGGATGGTAGGCGACCGGTCGATCTGCGTCTCAGAGGTGATAGTCGCCGGCCGCCTCCGGCTGGTAGAGGATCTCCTCGATGCGGATCCGGCGCACGCCGGCTGGAACGGGCCATTCGATCACATCGCCCTTGGCGTACCCGAGAATCGCTGTCCCGATGGGTGCCAGGATCGAGATGGCTCCCGCGTCGATGTCGGCGTTCTTGGGGAAGACGAGGACGTAGGTCATCTCCTCGGAGGTGTCGACGTCGCGCAGGACGACCTTCGAGTTCATCGTGACCACGTCGGGCCGCACCTGCTCCGACTTCACGACCTTGGCTCTCGCGAGCTCCTCCGCCAGAGACTGGAGATCCTGCCTGAGAGGACGGCCGAATTCCTGAGCGACCCCGATGAGTTCCTCGAGCCGCGCCTTGTCGAACTCGGTGATGTAGATCCTTCTCGCTTTCACGGTCACCTCCGGTGCTCAGCGTATGCTCCTCCGCGGCGGTGCATCCGCCGCGCGGCGTCCTCGTCCCTCGACGGTCTGCGCGGGGCCGCCTTGACTTCGCGGAGCCCCGCGAGCCCCCAGGCTTCCAGCGGCGGCGCCGCCGGCGGCGCTCGCTCGGGCAAAACGGGCGCAGGCCGCCGCCGGGCCTTGTCCCTCCACCGGCCTGCAGCTCAAGAGGCCGCAAGATACAACTCTTGCGGCCTCTTTCGTTATCCTGGTGCCGAGGGCGGGATTTGAACCCGCACCGAGTATACCTCGACTAGGCCCTCAACCTAGCGCGTCTGCCAATTCCGCCACCTCGGCGCATGGCTCGTCACGGTAGCAGAGTCTACCCCGGCGCGGGCCAGAATCAAGATTCGCGGCGCGAGAATCTGGCGCGTCCGCTCACCGGCGTCGCGCCCACCAGCGAGGATGTGCGGGACAGGCTCGTGCGGTGTGGGAGCCCGCGGCTCGGCGCGGCCGATGATCCCCGGCCCGCGCCCCTCGGTGGAGCGGCCGGCCGGCATGGGACACCGGGCCTCTCCCCGAGCTGCAAGCCGCCGCAGCAAGATCTCGCCCTGCCTTTTGTGGCCGCGGCTGCTGGAGCCGCGAGGACCTCTCCCTTGCACCGGCTGGCCGGCTGCCCGATTCCCTGGTATCCTACGGCCCGCGCGCGCAGGGCGCGGCCGCGCCCTGCAGCATGGGATGACGGAGTTCATGCCGGAGCCGATCGAGACCAGCAGCCCCCGGCGCATCGGCCTGGTGGCCGGCGGGGGGCAGTTTCCGTTCGTCGTCGCCCGCGCCGCCCGGGCGCGGGGGCTCGAGGTCGTCTGCCTAGGGATCCGCCACGAGGTTTCCCCCGCCCTCGCCGGCGAGGTGGATGTCTTCGCCACGACAGGGCTCGGCCGGTTCTGCTTCGTCCGCCGGTTCTTTCTCCGCAACGGCGTGAAGGACATCTCGTGGGCGGGCTGGATCCGCAAGGAGACCCTCTTCTCCCCCTGGCGGATCTTTGCCCACCTCCCCGACTGGCGGGCGATCCGGTTCTGGCTCTTCCGGCTGCGGAACCGGCAGAGCCAGACGCTGCTCTCGGCCCTGGCCGAGGAGTTCGAGGCGGAGGGCTTCCGCATCGCCCACTCGGCCCAGTACTGTCCGGAGATCCTCGTGAAGGAAGGCGTTCTCAGCCGGAAGAAGCCCAGCAAGAAGCAGCTCGCCGACATCCGCTTCGGCTGGAAGATGGCCAAACGGATGGCGGATCTCGACGTCGGCCAGAGCGTCGCCGTCGTCGATCAGGCGACGATCGCCGTCGAGGGCATGGAAGGGACGGACCGCAACATCGAGCGCGCCGGCGAGCTGTGCAAGGGACGCGGCTTCACCCTTGTCAAGCTGGCGAAGGAAGGCCACGACATGCGATTCGACGTGCCTACGATCGGACCGCGGACCATCGATGCGCTCCACGCCGCCGGAGGCTCGGTGCTCGCCGTGGAGGCCGGCAAGACGCTGATCCTCCAGGAGGAGGTGGTGATTCAGAAGGCGAACCGCTGGGGAATCGTCCTGGTCGCCCTCCGCGACGCTCCCGCAGAGGATGCCGGTTGATCACCAGCCCTTCCCGGGCGGGCGGGGGGAACCCTCCGTCCGGAGGATACGCCTCAGGATGTTCCCGGAGCGTGCCGATAGTGATGGAGGAAACGCGCGATCGCCCGGCCCGCGTCGGAGGATCTCTGCGGTGAGCAGGAGCCTGAAGGCCGCCCCGCACGCTGCGGCCGGGCGGAGGCTGGCTTCGGGAGTCCGGAGCCAGCGGCTGCTCGAAGTCCAGAGCGGGCGCCAAAAGACGTTGTGCCCGCCTCCGGTTCCGGTAAAGTGGATGCTCGGCATCGGCGCGTTGCCGCCCGGGCCCCCAGCTCGAGGCGGGATGGCCGGATGCCGCGGGTCCCTCTTCGGGAGCGGAGAGGGAGCGCGTCCCCGGCTCTCGCAGCAGCGAGCGGCGTGGAGAGAATCTCTCAAGGAGTGCTTGACATGATGTTGCGCGCGGCACGACGCCCCCTCGCGGGGCTTTTTCTGGCGCTCGTCCTGGGCGCGGGCTGCCTGCTGGCTCCGGCCGTCGGAGCCGAGGAAGCGAAGCAGCCTCTCCGGGATGAGGTGAGCCAGCTGGTCGAGAAGACGGCGAAGATGCTCATCGATGAGATCTCGAAGATCCTCACCGACGAGGAGCGCGGGCGCCAGTTCGTCGACGCGCTCCTCCAGGTCGCCGAGAAGCAGATCGCCGAGAGCGTGACGCGGCAGGTCGTGGCCGCGCTCGCGGCGAAGGACGCCGAGCTCTCGGCGTTGAAGAAGGATCTGGCCGAGCTGCGCCAGCAGAAGGACCGAGAGATCGCGGAGCTGAAGGCGAGGATCGCGGCGCTCGAGACCGAGCGAAGCCCGCCGGCTCTCGTCGAGCCGCAGTCGCCGCCCTCTCCGCCGGCCTCGCCTCCGAAGACCTTGCTCGGCGTCAGCACGCGGTCCCACGCGGCGGGCGCCGCCGTCACGGCCGTGCTCCCGCGGAGCCCCGCCGCGGCCGCGGGCCTGAAGCCCGGAGATGTGATCGTCACCGTCGATGGGAAGGCGGTCACATCCCAGACGCTGCCTTCGGTTCTCGACGAGCACGCTCCCGGCTCGAGCGTCTCCCTGAGCCTCCTGCGGGAGGACAAGGCCGTCGCGGTGACCGCACAGCTCGCCGACCGCGCGAGGTTCCTCGAGGAGGAGTCGCGCCTGGCCCAGGAGGCCGCTGGCGAGCCCAGGCCGGCCGAGCCGGTCGTCTTCGGCGTGACGGTTGAAGAGAAGGACGGAGCGATCGAGGTCTACCAGGTGGAGGAGGGCTTCACGGGCAAGGTGATCGGGCTCGCCCGTGGCGACCTCATCCTCGAGATCGACGGGGAGAAGCTCTCGACGCGCGAGCAGATCGTGGCCGCCGTCAAGAAGCTGCGCGCCGGAGTGAAGTTCTCGCTGCTCGTGCGGCGAGGCGAGGAGACGATGCGCATCGAGGCCATCGGGGGGCCGGACGCGAGCGGCGCGAAGCTCATCCAGAAGCAGAAGGTGGAGGCTCCGGCCGCGGAGACCCCGCCCGAGACTCCCCCGGAGACGAAGCCCGAGACTCCGCAGCCGACTCCGCCCGAGCGGCCCAGGGGGTTCCTCGGCGTCGATGTCGGAGAGACGGATCAGGGAGTGGTGATCGTCCGCGTCGTTCCCGAGACGGCGGCCGCTGCGGCTGGCCTCGCAGCAGGCGACCGGATCCTCAAGGCCAACGGGCAGGAGATCCGGAGCGTCGCGGACCTCGTCCGCGTGCTCGGCGGGCTCCACAAGGGCGACAAGCTCTCCCTGGACGTCCGCCGCGGGGAGGAGACGAAGACCTTCTCCGACATCGCTTTGCCGGCGCAGGGAGAGGCGGTCAAGGCCCCCGAGCCCAAGCCCGAGCCCGAGCCCAAGCCCGAGCCCAAGCCCGAGCCCAAGCCCGAGCCC
>JAFGKN010000380.1 GCA_016928605.1 Planctomycetota bacterium
CGCCTCGAGGCAGCTCTCGCTCTCGATCTCCGGCTCGTCGCAGTCGTCATCATCATCTTCGTCGTCGCCGTCATCATCATCCCCATCATCATCGTCGCCGTCCCCTGGGGTGAGCGCGCCGATGATGCCGGTCAGGACGACGTTCTCCTCGGGATCGGCCACCGCGACGCCGTAGCCCTCGAGCTCGGTGAGGCTGCTGACGCCGAAGGGGATGGCATCGAGCTTGAGGTTGTCCACGCGGAGCTGGCCGACACCACCCGGGTTCGTAGTGACCATGCCGAGCAGCTCGGCGTCTCCTCCGGGCGAGGAGAGGGAGATGCTGTAGACGGTCTCCGGAGCGAGTTTGTGGAGAAGGACCTTGATCATCTGGTGAAGGTCCTCCTCGACGAGCAGGATCCAGCCGCGGGCGTCCTCATCGATCGGCGGATCGGGCTGCTGGACGAGGAAGCGCCCGGAAAGGCCCTCGTCCTCGGTGAACTGCAGATCGGGCGTCATGCCCTCGAGGACGACGGCGGCCTCGCTGTCGCGGATCTCCATCGCACGGCCGGCGAGCTGGTCGGCATTCTCGACGCCGAACGGAAGCGGCGCCTCGCGCGCATCCTCTGGATCCGCGTCGCTCTTGAACTCGATCTTGCCCTTGCCCGCCTCGTCCGTCATCAGGGAGCCGATCTCGGCCAGCACGGCGCTGCCGTCATCGAGCCAGACGGAGTACGCGGCGTCCGGCATCAGGTTGACGACCTTGATCTCGAGGGCGTCATCCTCGATCTCCACGGTGCCGCGAGCGTCCGAGACCACGCCCTCGGGAGGCGTGAGCAGACTCTTGCGGCCATCTCCGGCGAACGCGACGCTCGCCAGAAGCAGTGCCAACGCGCAGAAACCCATCGCTTGTCTCATGGACGGCTCCTTGTGGGGAAGGGGTTGCGGCAAAGAGGGAGAGCGATGTCACGGGGGGCTCGGCAGCCTCTTCGGCCGACAGGCACCGCTGCCCGCCAGCTCCGCTGGGGCGGAGCGGACGAGCATCCGCAGAGACACCACCGCTCCTCGCTTCGCCAGAAACGCTGAACGGCCGTAAACCAAGCAACACCAGATGCAGACCCGCGAAACCGGTGTTCATTATGCGGCGGACCGCGGCGGATGCAACCCTGAATCCCTCGAGAAACCGTAGCGTGGGGCACGGCGCAGCCTCGCCGCCATCCGGCCTTGGCTCCGCCAAAGCCGCTCGAACTAGCTGTCTACGCGCGGCGGCCGATTCGCAGATCCAGCACTTGGGGCATCTTGCCTGGCCCTCCCCGCCGGCCTGTGGTGTTGATCCGGCCCAGGGAGGAGTGTAGGTTGGCGGCCCGGAGGAGTGGGCCCCCCCGTATGTCTTCGGGCCCGGCAGGCCCCCTGGACGACTCCCGCAGGATGAAGATTCCGTGAACGCGAGCTCCTTCGGAAACCTCCAGATCAAGGTGACATGGATCTTCCTGCTCCTCTCCCTCGTCCCCCTCGGGACGGTGAGCGTGTTCGCGATACGCACGGCCAACGAGGTCATCGCGAGCATCATGCAGAACCAGCTCGAGAACGTGGCCGATGAGAAGCAGACGCTGCTGGAGCGGTGGCTCGCTGAGCGGAGGGCCGACGTCCAGGTGCTCGCGGGCTCCCCGACCGTGAGGCGGATGGATCCCTCCGAGGCGGCTCCGTTCCTGAGCCTCGTAGAGGCGCAGTACGGTGTCTACAGGCGCTTCATCCTGCGCGATGAAGAGGGCGCTCTCGTCTTCGACAGCCGGCCGCCCCTGGATGCGGAGAAAGCCTACCGGCGCGCGGAACGGGAAGAGAGCCTCGCTTCCGGCGTACCCGCCATGTCGCGCATCGAGCTGGCGGCCGACGGGCGGGAGTCCGTCTTCAGCCTCGCCGTGGGGATCCGGGACGAAGCGGATCGCCTGCGCGGATCGCTCTGCGCCGTCATCAGCACGGAGTCCGTTCTCAAGCGGGTGCTCCGCGTGAGGCTCGGAGCCACGGGGGAGTGCTATCTCGTCGACAAGCACGGGACCTTTCTCGCGCACAAGAGCCCGGAGCGCATCCTGCGCGAGAGCATCGCCGAATCGGGCAGCTTCGCGAACCTCGCCGATGGATCCCGCAAGGGAGGTGTCTACACCGACTACCGGGGTGTTGAGGTTCTCGGGGCCTCGCGTCCCGTGAGCGGCACGGACTGGTTCCTCGTCGTCGAGCAGGACCGCGACGAGGCGTTCGCCACCGCGCATCTCCTCGAGCGGAATGTCTGGATCGTCATCGCCTTGACCGTCGTGGTGGCCATCGCCCTCTCCGCGCTCCTGGCGTGGTACGTCGCGTCGCCGATCCGGAAGCTGAGCGAGGCCGCCAGGATCCTGTCGCAGGGCGAGTTCGAGAAGGCCCTGGTGGATCTCGAGACCGGGCGCCGCGACGAGATCGGCGCTCTGTGCACCGCCTTCCGGCACATGGCCGATCAGCTCAAGGATCGGCAGTCCCTGCTGGAGACGCGAGTCGGATGGACCGTGGCGGAGCTGGAGAAGACCGACGCCAAGCTGAGGGGGACCATCGAGGCGGCGGAGCGGTCCGAGCGGCTTGCCGCTCTCGGGCGCCTGGCCTCCGGCGTGGCCCACGAGATCCGCACTCCGCTCACTTCGCTGAAGCTCTTCCTGCAATCCATCCAGGAGGATGTGGCCATCTCCTGCGAGACGAGCGAGGATCACCAGGTCGCGATGCGCCAGATCGCGCGCATCGAGAGGACCATCAACCATTTCCTCGACTTCGCCCGGCCGCAGGATCCCGTGCTGAAGGACCTCGACTTCGCGGAGCTCATCGAGGACGTGCTCGAGGTCATCCGGCCGCGCGCCAATCAGCAGGACGTCGAGATCCT
Organism: Planctomycetota bacterium; assembly: GCA_016928605.1. GTDB lineage: Bacteria > Planctomycetota > UBA8108 > UBA8108 > UBA8108 > JAFGKN01. The sequence continues at coordinate 2,879 of JAFGKN010000380.1, forward strand.
CAAGGACGTCGCGGCGGAGCTGCCCAGGTTCCGGGGGGATGGCAGACAGCTGGCGGAGGGCATCCTCAACCTCCTCGTCAACGCGCTCGACGCGATGCCGGAAGGCGGCAGGCTCTCCATCGCCGTGGCGCCGGGAGAGATGCCAGAGGGGGCCTCTGCAGGCGCTTCCATCCGGATCGATGTCTCCGATACGGGACCCGGCATCGACGAGAAGGATCTCGATCGGCTGTTCGAGCCCTTTTTCACGACCAAGGCCGCGGGCTCCGGTCTGGGACTTACCATACTCAAGGGAACCATCGAGCGGCACGCTGGAACCATCGCTGTGCATACGGAGCCGGGAGCCGGCACGCGCTTCTCGATTTGTCTGCCCGTGATTCCCGCCGAGGAAGACGCAGATGGGAAGAATCCTGATAGTCGACAACGATGAAGGGCTCGTGCACTTCCTGAAGCGGCTGTTCCTCAAGCAGGGTCACGACGTCTACTCGTGCGCCGACGGCATCTCGGGGCTGCAGCGCGTCAAGTCCGAGTCCTTCGACCTCGTGCTCCTCGACTACAAGATGCCCGGCCTGAACGGGCTGGAGACGCTGCGGGAGATCAAGCGCGCCCACATCAAGACGCCGGTGATCGTGATGACGGCCTACGGCACCACGGAGACCGCCATCGACGCGATGAGGCTCGGCGCCTACGACTACCTCCTCAAGCCCTTCGACACGAAGGCCCTGAAGCAGATCGCATCGGACGCGCTGGAGGTGAACCGGCTCATGAAGGAGATGGTCAGCCTCCCGAGCTCGGCGACTCCGATCATGCCCGCCGAGAGTCCGCTCGTCAGGATCGTGGGGACGAGCCCTCGGATGCAGAAGGTTTTCAAGCTCATCGGCCAGGTGGTGGAGAAAGACGTCACGGTCCTGATCACCGGCGAGAGCGGAACCGGCAAGGAGCTGGTCGCGCGCGCGATCTATCACCACAGCCATCGCTCGAACAAGCCCTTCATGGCCGTCAACTGCGCGTCCATCCCGGATACACTCTTCGAGAGCGAGCTCTTCGGATACGAGCGCGGAGCGTTCACGGGCGCCTACCGCTCCTACGTCGGCAAGTTCGAGCGATGCCACGGAGGAACGCTTTTCTTCGATGAGATCGGCGACATGTCTCCGGGGACGCAGGCGAAGGTCTTGCGCGTCCTTCAGGAGGGCGAGTTCGAGAGGCTCGGCGGGGCGGAGACGATCCGCGTGGACGTGCGCATCCTCGCCGCGACCAACAAGAACCTCGAAGACGAGGTGAAGGCGGGGAGATTCCGCGCGGATCTCTACTACCGGCTGAAGGTCATCTCCATCGATCTGCCGCCGCTGCGCGAGCGGATGGAAGACCTGCCGTCTCTCGTCGAGTACTTCGTCTCCCGGTTCTCGCAGGAGTACGGGAGATCCGTCCGCTACGTCGCCGACCCGACCATCCGGAAGCTGCAGTCGATGCCCTGGCCGGGGAACGTCCGCCAGCTGGAGAACCACCTGCGGCGGGCGGTCCTGGTCTGCAGGGGGGACGTCCTGCTCCCCGAGCACGTGGAGAGCGATGAGGCGCAGGAGGAGAGCGGAGCTCAGGATGCCGGCGGCGAGCGTGCCGGCGCTCTGCGGAGCCGCGCCGCCGAGCTGGCGGCGCAGATCCTGCCCCTTGTGGATGAGGCGGCGGAGCTGAGCCTCCTGGACCTCGTGGAGGAAGCGCTCGTAGCGCAGGCGATGAAGGTCTGCGAGAACAATCAGGTCCGCGCCGCGCGGCTGCTCGGCATCAGCCGCAATACGCTCCGGCACCGGATCCGCAGGTACAACCTCATGCCGCCCGAGAGCCCGTAGCGCAGCTTCGCCGCCAGCCGATAGAGCGTGCCTCATGTGTGAGGATCTCGTCCCAGCAAGGCGGCTAGAGGCGCCTCGGAGCGCGGCGGAGAATCGTGCGGGCATTCTCCTCTTTTTCAGAGCGGCGCTCCGCCTTTCGTGCTATGCTCCGCCCTTTCCTTCCCGGAGCCGTCCGTTCTTCAGGAGTACATCCCATGCCGACCGCTGGAACCGCTTCTCGCGTGTTGACCCGTTGCAGCTCGTGTGTCTCGATCCTCCTCGCGCTTTCCCTCATCGCGGGACGGCCGCGCGCCGCCGATGTGCC
>JAFGKN010000381.1 GCA_016928605.1 Planctomycetota bacterium
CTGCGGATTCGCTCAATCGTCGCGTCCGAATCTAACGCAAATCCGAGCCCCTCTCTGGGAAGTTATTTCTGCGCGGACCCTAAACTCCGCCCGCCGGGGTCACCACCCAACGCCACAACCGGAGTTCTGACCACGATGCTCCCGCTCCCATCGCGAGCCGCGCTCCTTCCGGCGGCCAGCCTCGCGCTCTGTTCGTCGCCGCTCGCGGCCGATGGAAGGATCTGCGTGGTCACGCGGAGAAGCGGGACCTTCGTGCTCGATGCGAAGCCGGAGTTCCGCCAGCTCGCCCGCCGCCAGCTCGCCTCGGACTCGAGCGACCTCAACGCGAGCCCCGCGGTCTGCGGCGGTCGGATCTATCCGCGCTCCGACGAGCGCCTGTGCTGCGCCGGCGCGGCGAAGTCCTGAAAGAGGAGAAGCGGCTCGAGCGCTTGCCGATTCTCCAGCAGGTTTCCGTCGGCCCCGGCGATGCGGCTCCGCCGCTGCGGTATTACAATCGGTCCGCAGGCCTTTCTCTCTCGACCGAACCACGATCAGGATGCAGCACGCCTCATGGCAGCCTTCCGAACCGGAGCCCGCACGTCGCCGGCATCTCCTCCGGTGCTGGCCATCGCTCTCGCGCTCCTCGCGGTGGAGGCGGCCTCCTTCCGCCCGCTCCGCGCGGCAGAGGTCGAGGACGTCCAGCGGCTCTTCTGGGCCGGGAGGTACGCCGAGTGCGCCGCCGCGGCCTCCCGCGCCATCGACGAGGGCTCGCTTGGCGAGAGCTGGCATCTCCTGAGGATCCGCTCGCTGCTAGAGCTCGGGGATGAGCGCGCCGCTCTGGAGGCCCTGGACTCCGGCCTCCGGCGCTACTCGACCACCATCCGGCTGCGCTGGCTGGGGCGCCGGGTGTGCATCGCCGCAGACCTGCCGGACCGCGCCGGCGAGATGCTCCGGGAGATCGAGGCTCTGGTGCGGAGCGCCCCCTGGAGGTATCGGGACCGCGACAACCGCCTCATCGTCGGGCGCCTGCTGCTCGAGCTGGGCGCCGACGCCCGCCAGGTGCTCGAGCAGGTCTACGATCCCATCAAGAAGGAGCATCCGGACTTCGTCGAGGCGTACGTCGCGAGCGGCGATCTGGCCCTCGAGAAGCAGGACTTCGGAGTCGCCGCGCAGGAGTTCGAGCGCGCGGCGAAGATCGCTCCGGACGACCCCGACATCCTGTACCGTCTCGCAAGGGCCTGGGCCGAGGGAGACGCCGCGCGCTCCGAGGAGAACCTGCGGAGGGCGGTCGAGCGCAACCCGAGCCACGCCGACAGCCTGCTCCACCTCGTCGATGCGGCCATCGATCGCGAGAGCTTCGACGAGGCCGAGGGCCTGATCGACCGCGTCCTGCGGATCCAGCCGCGGCGTCCGGAGGCGCACGCCTACCGCGCCGTTCTGGCGCATCTGAGGGGAGACTACGCGGCGGAGGCGAAGCACCGCGCGGCGGCGCTCGCCGGCTGGTCGCCCCTTCCCGTGGTCGATTCCCTCATCGGCCGCAAGCTCTCCCAGAACTACCGGTTCGCCGAGGGCGCGGCCTACCAGCGCCGCGCGCTCGAGATCGACCCCGACCACCTGCCGGCGAAGATGCAGCTCTGCCAGGACCTCCTCCGGCTGGGCCGCGATGAGGAGGGATGGCGCCTGGTGGCCGAGGTGTACGAGATCGACGGCTACAGCGTCGTCGCGCACAACCTGAACGTCCTGAAGGACCATCTCGCGGCGTTCCGGACGCTCTCCGCGGATGGATTGCTCGTGCGGATGGATCCCCGCGAGGCGGACATCTACGGCAAGCGCGTGCTGGACCTCCTCGCCAGGGCGCGGACGGCGCTCTGCGCCCGCTACGATGTCCGGATCGATGCGCCCGTCGCCGTCGAGATCTATCCCGAGCAGAAGGACTTCGCCATCCGGACCTTCGGGCTTCCCGGAGGCGCCGGCTTCCTCGGCGTCTGCTTCGGGGGAGTGATCACCGCGAACAGCCCCGCCTCGCAGGGGGAGAGCCCCTCGAACTGGGAGGCGGTCCTCTGGCACGAGTTCTGCCACGCGGTGACGCTCCACAAGACGCGCAACCGGATGCCGCGCTGGCTCAGCGAAGGCATCTCCGTCCACGAGGAGAAGCTCGCCGACGGCTCGTGGGGCCAGTCGATGACGCCCCAGTATCTCGAGCTGATCGCAGAGTCGGGGATCACGCCCGTGAGCCGGCTCAGCAGCTCCTTCCTGCGCCCCGCATCCCCGCTGCACCTCCAGTTCGCCTACTACCAGTCGAGCCTCGTCGTGGAGTTCCTCGTTGAGCGCCACGGGCTCGAGGCGCTGAAGCACATCCTCTCCGATCTCGCGGGCGGCGCGTCGATCGACGAGGCTCTCGCGCGGCGGGTCGGATCGCTGGACGAGCTCGACGGGCAGGCCGAGGAGTACATCCGCGCGCGGGCGGCCGAGCTGGCGTCGAAGGCCGACTGGAGCCGGCCGGAGTCCATCGGCAGCCTGACGCCGGAGGCGCTGGCCGCCTGGAACACGGAGCATCCGAGGAGCTTCTGGGGCCTCCAGGCCGAGGCGCTGCGGCTCGTCGCGCGGAAGGAGTGGAAGGCGGCGAAGCAGCCGCTCGAGACGTTTCTGCGCCTCGTTCCAGAGTACGCAGGTCCCGAGAACGCCTACGAGATGCTCGCCCTCGTCCACCGGAGCCTGGGCGAGAAGGACGCGGAGCGCGCCGTGCTGCGACGGCTGGCGGAGCTGTCTTCCGGCGGCGTCGCGCCGCGGCTGCGGCTGATGGATCTATGCCTGGAGGCGAAGGACTCCGAGGGGCTCGCCTTCGCGGCGCGCAGCCTGCTCGCGGTCAACCCGCTGATCCAGGCGCCGCACCGCGGCCTGGCGCAGGCCCTGGAGGACCTCGGACGCAGCTCGGAGGCGATTCCCTGCTACCGCGCGCTCCTCGCGATGGATCCCGTCGATCCGAGCGGGCTCCACTTCCGCCTGGCTCGCGCGCTCCGCTCGGAGGGAAAGCTCGCGGAGGCGAGGCGGCACGTGCTCGCCTCGCTCGAAGAGGCCCCGCGCTACCGCGATGCTCACCGCGAGCTGCTCGCGATCGTCCGCGAGATGGAGGAGCCTTCGACGGCGGCGGAGCTCGAGGAGCCCGCGCCGCAGGAGGTGCGGAGGTGAAGGAGATGAAGCGGACGCGGCGAGGCGCGCGCGAGGAGGCGGGTCGATGATCCTCTCCCCGAGATGCGGAGGGAGCGCTGCGGCGAGCGCGCAGAGGCCGCGTCGCGGAGGACGCCGGCTCGGAGTCGCGGGCGGAGCCGCGGCCCTCCTGGTCGCGACCGGCCTCGTCCTCGCCCAGTTCCGAGGGGAGCGGAGGATCGAGCGAGGCAGCGCATGGGACGAGCGGCGCGGCGTCCCGGACTGGGAGATCGATCCGGACTTCCGCAGCGACGTGTTCACGTTCGTGCGGATCGCGTACGGCTCGTGGGGAGGATACGACCGGGGCTGGGGACGACGAGGGCGCGGCGGCGGGGGCTGGCGGACCGATTACCCCGACAGCGATCTCAACTTCTCCTTCCGCCTCCAGCAGCTGACGTCGCTCAAGGTCGATCCGCGCGGCGAGGTGCTCGAGCTGACCGACGACAGGCTCTTCGACTACCCGTTCATCTACATCGTCGAGCCGGGACGGGGGATGTTCTTCGAGGAGGAGGACGCCGCTGCTCTGAGGCGCTATCTCCTGGCCGGCGGGTTTCTCATGGTGGATGACTTCTGGGGCGACTACCAGTGGGACCTGTTCTACGCGGAGATCAAGAAGGTCTTCCCGGAGCGCGAGCCGGTCGACGTGGACCTCGGCCACGAGATCTTCCACATCGTCTACGATCTCAAGGAAAAGCCGCAGATCCCCAGCATCGATCATGCGCAGATGGGCCGCTCCGCCGGCATCACCTACGAGACGGGGCACGGCCCGAACGCGGAGACTCCCCACTACAGGGCGATCTACGACGACAAGGGGCGCATGATGGTCTTCATCTGCCACAACACCGATCTCGGCGACGGCTGGGAGCGGGAGGGCGAGGACGAGTGGTACTTCCGCGAGTTCTCGGAAAAGAAGGCCTACCCGCTGGGGATCAACATCGTCGTCTACGCCATGACCCATTGAGGACGCGCCCGTGAGCATGCAGATCGACTCCTACAACGCGGAGAAGCAGGTCGTCGAGCAGATTCGAGAGGGAAGAGACCGCATCGAGGCCGAGCTCTCCAAGGTCATCGTGGGACAGAAGTCCGTGGTGAGGGAGCTGCTCTACTGCCTCTTTGCGGGCGGCCACTGCCTCATCACCGGCGCTCCGGGGCTCGCCAAGACGCTCCTCGTGCGCTCGATCGCCCGCGTCTTCGACATCGAGTTCCAGCGCATCCAGTTCACGCCGGATCTGATGCCGGCGGACATCACCGGCACCGAGATCCTCCAGGAAGGCGGCGCCGGACAGCGGAGGATGCAGTTCGTCAAGGGGCCCATCTTCGCCAACGTCATCCTCGCGGACGAGATCAACCGGACGCCGCCGAAGACCCAGGCCGCTCTGCTCGAGGCGATGCAGGAGCATCAGGTCACCGCGGCCGGAGTGCGCTACGCGCTTCCGGAGCCCTTCTTCGTGCTCGCCACGCAGAACCCCATCGAGATGGAGGGGACCTATCCGCTCCCGGAGGCGCAGCTCGACCGCTTCATGTTCAACGTCAGCATCGACTACCTGCCGGAGGATGAAGAGGTGGCGGTGGTCCTGCAGACGACATCGGCGGAGTCCGAGGAGATCCAGCCGCTCTTCTCCGGCGAGGATGTCCTGAAGTTCCACGCGGTCGTGCGCAAGGTCCCCGTGGCGCGCGATCTCGTCCAGTACGCCGTCCGCCTGGCGGCCGCGAGCCGGCCCGGCCAGGAAGGCTCGCCGGACTTCATCAACGACTGGGTGAGCTGGGGGGCCGGGCTGCGCGCGGGCCAGTACCTCGTGCTCGGCGCCAAGGCGCGGGCGCTGCTCGAGGGGCGCTCGCACGTGGATCTGGAGGACATCCAGACGATCGTGAGGAGCACTCTACGCCATCGCATCCTCCCCGGCTACCGGGCGGAGGCGGAGGGAGTCACCGTCGAGGCGATCATCGACCGCCTCCTGGAGAGCGTGAAGGCGCCGGGTGCCCCGTGATCTCGCCGCGAGCGGAACTCTCGGCCTCCAGTGCGGCCGGTTCGCAGTTCCTCGATCCGGAGACGCTGATGCGCATCCGCTCGCTGGAGATGCGCGCCAGGGTCGTCGTCGAGGGGTTCTTCCACGGCATGCACCGCAGCCCCTACCACGGATTCTCGGTGGAGTTCAGCGAGTACCGCCAGTACTCGCCGGGCGACGATCCGCGCACCCTCGACTGGAGGCTCTACGCCCGCTCCGACCGTTACTACGTGAAGCGGTTCGAGGACGAGACGAACCTCCGCTGCCATCTCCTCGTCGACCTCAGCCGGTCGATGGGCTACGGCTCGCTCGCGTACTCGAAGGCGGAGTACGCCCGGACGGCGGCGGCGACCCTGGCCTACTTCCTCTGGCTGCAGCGCGACGCCGTCGGCGCCCTGACGTTCGACGAGGGGATCGCCGAGTACCTCCCGGCGAGGTACCGGCCGGGCCATTTTCGCCGCCTGATCGCCTGCCTCGCGCGCGACTGCGCCGGCCGCTCCACCGACCTCGGCGCGCCGCTCGAGCGGATCGCGAGGCTGGTCACGAAGAGGGGCCTCATCGTGCTCGTCTCCGATCTGCTCGCGCCGCTCGATTCGCTCGATGTGCAGCTCCGCTTGCTGAGATCGCGCGGGCACGAGGTCATCGTGCTGCAGGTGCTGGACCCCGCGGAGGAGTCGCTGGGGTACGAGACGCCGGCGCTCTTCGAGGACATCGAGTCGGGGCGGAGCCTGTACGTCGACCCGGACGCCGTCCGCCGCGAGTACCGGCGCCGGTACCTCGAGCACTCGAAGGCCATCGATGACATCTGCGGCGGCCTGGGCATCGACGC
>JAFGKN010000382.1 GCA_016928605.1 Planctomycetota bacterium
ATGGACCGGCCGCAGCTTCCGGTGGAGCGCGGCGGTGAGCACCTCCTGCATGCGCGCCAGCTCCTCGGCGCGCATCTCGCAGTCGCCGTCCTCGGCCTCGGGGTAGAGATCATCCCAGAATCTCTCCAGGAGACCGCGGACGACGACGAAACCCTCGCCGAGGGCCGCCACCTGATCCGACATGATCAGCGACTCGAGGAGCTGGGTCACGACCGCGAGGTCCTTCGCCCGCGACCGGAGGATCTCGATCGCCCGGCTCGCCGACTGGCCCCACCGGGGCTGGAAATCCGAGGCGCGGGCGCGGTTGACCGTCAAGGAGCGCAGATCGTTCAGCTCGCCGGACAGGCGGATGTTGTCGCCGCTCGGGCTCTCCGCGGAGATCGGCCGGAACAGATCCTCGAGCGGCAGGAACTCGGCCGCGAGCTCTGCCGGCGCCGAGGGCGCATCGCCGGCCCCCTCCGCCGCCAGCTCTCCGGGCAGAATCTCGACGATCCCCTCGAGCACGCTGATCAGGGTCTGGAGCCGCTCGCGGGGCTCGTCCTGCCCGTACTCCTTCTCGAGCAGGCTCGCGGCCCAGCGCAGCTTGTCCAGGCCCGCGGCGGCGGCGGCTCTCGGACTCGTCTCGCTCGCTGCGGAGATGCTCATGCGTCAGCTCGTCCCTCCTGGAGGCCCGTACCGGATTGTGATGGCGAAGGTTGCCCTCTCAGTTGATTTCGACCGAACCGCCCTTGATCTTGTTGACTCCGCTCGAGCGGGACAGGAGATACTTCCCCTTGATCTCCACCTTCCCGTCTCTCCGCAGGAGGATGCTCGAGCGCCCGCAGCGCAGGATGAGCTCCCGATCCGCCTCCCAGACGATGCGCTCGTCGTTGACGAAGACCTCGCGGGCGGCGCCCGATGGCCGCGCTTGCGGAACCGGCCGGTCGAGAAGCCAGCCGGCGGCGATCGGAAGCGCGCGGTCACCCCTCTCGAAGAGAAGCAGCACCCGGCGCTCCTCCTCCGCGGCCTTCAGGATCTCCTCCGCCGCCACGGGAAAGGCGAGGCGGGCGACCTGGGGGCCGGAGGACGGCTGCCCTGGATACTCCACGAGCGGGCGGCCTTCGCCGTCGAGCCCCCGGAAGCATCCGGAGGTGGCCGTGCTCTGCGCGGCTGCGGCCGAGAGGTCGAGCATCGAGAGGGGGACGGAGGAAGCGGCGTGCGGAGACGGCTCGCGCTGGGAGGCGGCTCCGTCCTCCAGCTGCATGTCGCGGTCCCGATGTTCTTCCCAAGCCTCCATCTCGATGCGCTCGCGCCGCTCATGGCCCAACCGGAACAGCCCGTTCCCTGCGAGAGCCGGGGAGCCCTGTACCCGGCCCTTACCATCGCACGGAGCGGGCCGGTAAGTCAAGGCCGAAGTTCTATCCCAAGTTTTCATGGCTCAAATGCTTAGGCCGTCTACGCGAGCATGGCGCAAGGCGCGGGGAGAGAGGTCGCAGAGACGATGCGCCGCCCGGAGCTCGAGCCTCACCCTCTACAACGCTCGGGAGCGGCTCGCCGGACGAGAGGAACCGGCGGCATTCCGAGAGGTCAGGCATCAGGAAACAGGACCGGCTGCCGCTCGAGCCGGCCCGGGAACGCTCACCGCTGGTAGATGGGGAGGTAGCGGAACTCGACGGCGAGGCTGAGGATGGCCAGCGCCGTGCTGTAGACCGGCCCGGCCTCGACCTCGAGCTCCGCGCCGGGGGGAAAGGGCCAGTGACCGTCCTCCGCCTGGTGCTCGAGGAGGAGCGACTCGCTGAGGGGCTTCCAGGTGTCCCAGTGCCTGCCGCCGAGCTGGAACATCGCCTGGGCGCTGTAGTACGCGCTGTAGTAGAACCAGCGCCCCCTCCAGCGGAGAGGGTGCTCGAGAAGCCAGTCGCCGCCCCTGCGCGCCTCCCGGCTGTCGTGCTCGCCGCAGAGCTGGAGCGAGAGGATCCCCGTGCCGGTCAGGGCGATCGAGGTCTGGTCCTCCCCGGGGTGGTAGACGAACTCGCCGCCGGGGCGGGCGCACCGCACGACGAAGCGAACGGCCTGCTCGATGTTCCTGCGGGGGATGGCGAGGCCCGCCTCTTCCGCCGCGCGCAGGGCGAGGAGCTGCCAGCCGCTCACCGAGAGATCGGAGTCCGTGGAGCCGGGACGGTAGCGCCAGCCTCCGAAGTAGCTCGGCGCCTTCCACACGTTCTGGCTCTTCAGGATGAGATCGACCGCATCGCGGTGGGCGCGGGCGAGATTCTCGAAACCCGGCCTCCGCTCGGGGATCATGCCGACGACCTGCCCCAGCAGAAGGGCAGCGATCCCGTGCCCGTACATGGGCCAGTTGCTCGTCCGGGACGACGGCCCCACGATCAGGCCGCTCTCCTGCTGGCTCTGGAGGATCCAGAGAACTGCTTTCTCGATCGCCTCGCCGTGCTCGCCGCGGCCCGGCTCCTCTCCCCGCGCGAGGAACGCGAGGACCGCCAGGCTCACGATGCCGGGGTTCTTGCCGTAGCCGGGGGAGAGCCAGCTGCCGTCGGAGGCCTGTGCGCCGCGGAGGTACTCGATCCCGCGGTCGACGGCGCGCGTGACCGGCGTCTCCTCGTAGATCGCGCGGTAGTCGATGCTCGCGCCCGGAGCGCGGGTGCGCTCCCCCGCGGGCGTGCCGCCTTCCGCCGACGGCGGCTGTCCGGACCCGACGGGCTGCGCTGAGCCGCCCGGCGCAGGAGCCGCCTCCCCGCCTTCCGCTGCGCCGCCGGCCGTCTCGATCTGCTCCATCCCTCCGAGGGAGCCGGCGATGGAGGCGAGGAAGACCGCCCCGAGGAAGAGGACGGCGGCGAGGAGCGCTCCTCGACCGCGGGGGAATCCCCGGCGGCCCGCGCCTCTCGCTTCGCTGATGCGGCTCATGGCGTGCGCGCTCGTGGCCTCGATCCTCCCCTCGCCGCGCGAGGAGAGCGACGGCCAGCTAGCCTCGAGCGCGCCGCGAAATCAAGCCCCGCA
>JAFGKN010000045.1 GCA_016928605.1 Planctomycetota bacterium
CCAACCCCGACGTGTGGGAGGCGCACTTCATCTCGAGCGACCCGCGCCTCAACCGGCTCTTTGACGCAGGTCGCGAGACCTACCGCCAGAACGCGGTGGACGTCTTCATGGACTGCCCCTCTCGAGAGCGGGCCGGCTGGCTGTGCGACAGCTTCTTCACGGCCCGCGTGGCGAAGGACCTCTCCGGCGACACGACCGTGGAGCGGAGCTTCATCGAGAACTTCCTCCTGGCGGAGAAGTTCGAGTTCCTCCCTGACGGCATGCTGCCGATGTGCTATCCCGCCGACCACAACGACGGCGTCTTCATCCCCAACTGGGCCCTCTGGTTCGTCGTCGAGCTCGAGGAGTATCTCGCGCGGAGCGGCGATCGGAAGACCGTCGATGCGCTGAAGCCCCGCGTCCTGAAGCTCTTCGACTACTTCAAGAAGTTCCGCAACGAGGACGGCCTGCTCGAGAAGCTCGAGAGCTGGGTCTTCGTCGAGTGGTCCAAGGCGAACGAGTTCGTGCAGGACGTCAACTACCCCTCGAGCATGCTCTACGCGGCGGCGCTCGACGCCGCCGGCAACGTGTACTCGAGGAGCGACCTCAAGAAGGAGGCGGAGGCGATCCGCAGCGTGATCCGCAAGCAGTCCTTCGACGGCAAGTTCTTCGTCGACAACGCCGTGCGGCAGGACGGAAGACTTCGAGTGACGACCAACCGCAGCGAGGTCTGCCAGTACTTCGCGTTCTTCTTCCACGTGGCCGATCCGACCTCTCACCCGGAGCTCTTCAAGATCCTCGTCGAGGAGTTCGGTCCGAAGCGCAAGGAGACGGGCGCCTACCCGGAGGTCCACCCCGCGAACGCCTTCATCGGCAACATGCTGCGCCTGGAGATCCTCTCCCGCTACGGCCGGCGGCGGCAGATCCTCGACGAGTCGGTCGCCTACCTCCTCTACATGGCCGACGAGACCGGAACGCTCTGGGAGAACATCGGCTCCTACGCGAGCTGCAACCACGGCTTCGCCTCCCACATCGTGCACACGCTCTACCGCGACGTCCTCGGCGTGCGCGTCGACACGGTGAGGCGAACCGCGGGGGTCACCTTCCCGGAGGTCCCGAGCATCGACTGGTGCGAGGGACGCATCCCCACGCCGGACGGCCCGGTGAGCATGCGCTGGCGCCGCGAGGCGGGCCGGATCACGTACCGCCTCGAGACGCCGGCTGGATACAGTGTCGGCCAGGAGCAGACAAGCGCGATCGAGCTGATCCGCGAGCCGTGAGGATCTGCGTGGGGGAGCGGCCCCGCTGAAGGACCGTTGCAGGGCCGGGATGCCTCCGTCCCGCCGGCGCCGCGGACCTACCGCGGCGTGCTCCCTCCGCAGCGGTCGGGGCAGCCAGCGATGGGCACGCACACGACGCCGAGGCTCGGCGGCTCGCCCGCGAGGAAGATGTAGCTCAGGACGTGCACCGCGTCCGCGAGGTCGAGCACGCCGTCTCCGCTTGCGTCGAGCAAGGTCCGGTTCGCCGCCTCCGTCGCGCAGGGCAGGCTGGCGCCGCCCCGGAAGAGGTGGAAGAGAAGCCCCGCGGCATCCGTGATGTTGAGGCGGAGGTCCTGGTTGAGGTCGCCGGGCAGCTGATGCCCCGCGGCGCCCTCGAGCACGCCGGGCGAGCCGTGGACCTCGGCGCTCGCCATCCAGCTCTCCGCGAGGTCCCAGGACTCCAGCGGCCCGTGCGGATCGCGGATGGCGAGCGAGTAACCGCTGCCGTCCGTCTCCGGGACCCAGTCGTCATCGTAGGTGAAGGCGAGGAACTCCTCGTCGTACGGTCCGAGGATCACCAGAGACATGGTCGCATTGCTGAGCGTTCCCGTGAACTCTCCCGCGACGGGAGGCGCATCGCCGTAGCGATGCGCGAAGGCCTCCGGATTGTTCACGGCGAGCAAGATGCCGCTGGCGGGGAGCTGCGAGATGCCGCTGGCCGCGAAGTCGAACAGGATCGTGTAGCCGAGCGTCGTCGTCCTCGCCAGCCGGACGCCGGCGAGATCGATCGGCTCGTCGCCCGCGTTGTAGAGCTCGATGAACTCGAAGTTGCTCACGGTGAAGCCGCCGTCGTCATCCGTGGCGATCGGGTTGTACATGATCTCGGTGATGACGAGGGGGAGGATGTCCGTGACGTAGGTCGCCTCGACGAGCTCGCTCCAGACCGTCTCGCCCGCGCGGAGGCGGGCACGGATGCGCGTGTTGGCATCGATCGTCACGGGATCGGTGTAGAGCAGGGCCTCGGCGACGGGCAGGCCGCTCGCGCTCCTCGGATCCGGGCCGTTCACGGTGTAGTAGATGAGGCCCTCGGAGACGTCGATCTCGACCTGCAGGCCGCGGTCGACCAGGCCGCCGGGGTGGCTGAAGGTCGGCGTCTCGATGAACTCGGAATCGATCCAGTCGGCTCGCCGCGCAAGCCAGTCCTTCAGGTGGTCGACCTCGCTCTGGAAGGTCCCCCAGCGCGGCCGGAATGCGCTCCATCTCTGGAAGTTGCGCTGCGCCGACTCCTGGAGCTCGGCGCTCCACTCGTCGATCTGGCCGAGGATGTTCTCCGTCCGGAGCGGCCCGTCGCGCAGCTCGCGCCACCGCGCGCGGTAGGCGCGCGCCCACGGCGTCTGGATGTCCGCGGTGGGAGGGCGCTCCTGGAAGAGCAGGCCGTACCAGCTCCCCATGTCGCGGTTGCTGGGGTTGGTCTGGAAGTAGAGCGTGCCGCCGTCGCCGCCGTCGTTGCCCCAGCCTTCCCAGCTCGCTGGGCGGCCGTCCTCTGCGCAGCCCATGGTGCGGTCGTAGTCCCAGACCGGCCCCATCACGAAGAGCCCATCCCGCGGCTTGTACATGTAGCCGCTCAGCCGGAAAGCGTCTACGTTCTTCGGGTAGACGTTGAGGATGTGGTGGTCGAGGAATCCGGTCACGTCGATGAGGCTGCTGTCC
>JAFGKN010000383.1 GCA_016928605.1 Planctomycetota bacterium
AGGGGCATCGCCTCGTGGGAGATCGAGTGCGGCCGCGGCGCGGGATTCGACGAGATCGAGCACCGCGCCGGGGGCATCGAGTGGAGCGTGCACTGCCCGCCCCGCGCGTTCCCGCCGGGCACCTACACGTGGAGGTACCGGGGCGTGGACGGCCGCGGAGCGAAGACGGAGTGGAGCCGGCCCCGGACCTTCACGGTGCCGGCGGGGGCCGCGGCGATGCCGATGCCCGAGCGCGCCCATCTGCTCGCGAGGATCCCGCGCACGCACCCGCGCCTCTTCCTCCGTCCCGAGAATCTGGCGCACCTGCGCGAGCTGGCGGGCGGCGCCCTCGCGGGCCGCTTCCGCGATCTGGAGAAGGAGTGCGAGCGGATCCTCGCCGCTCCGCCTCCCACCGAGGAGCCGCGCAAGTACCCTCCGGACATGGCCAGGGGAAGCGAGGAGTGGCGGTCCCTCTGGTGGGGCAACCGCGTCTACACGATCCGCGCCCTCGACTCGGCGGCGAAGCTCGGCTTCACGCGGCTCCTCGGCGGCAAGGAGGAGTACGGCCAGCTCGCGCGCAGGATCCTCCTCGAGTGCGCGCGCTGGGATCCCAAGGGAGCGACCGGCTACCGCTACAACGACGAGGCGGGCATGCCCTACGCCTACTACTTCTCGCGCACCTACTCCTTCATCCACGACCTGCTGAGCGAGGGGGAGCGCAGCGCCTGCTGCGCCGTGATGAAGATCCGCGGCGATGAGCTGTACCGCCACCTCTGCCCCGCGCACCTGTGGCGGCCCTACGGGAGCCACAGCAACAGGGCCTGGCACTTCCTCGGCGAGGTGGGCATCGCCTTCCTCGGCGAGGTGGAGGGCGCAGAGGACTGGATCTGGTTCGCGATGAACGTGTTCTTCAACGTCTATCCGGTCTGGTCGGACGCGGAAGGCGGATGGCACGAGGGCGTGAGCTACTGGTCGAGCTACATCGGCCGGTTCACCTGGTGGGCCGATGTGATGCGCGCCGCGATGGGGATCGACGCCTACGACAAGCCCTACTTCTCGAAGGCCGGCTACTACGCGATGTACCTGATGCCGCCGGGCAAGACGGGCGGAGGATTCGGCGACGGGGCCAGCCGCCGGAGAGCGCAGAACCTCGTTCCGCTGATGAGCCAGCTCGCCGCGCAGGCCGGCAACCCTCACTGGCGGTGGTACGTCGAGCAGATGGGCGGGCCGTCGGAGGAGGGAGGCTACATCGGCTTCATCCGCGGCGCGCTGCCGGAGGTCTCGCCCTCTCCTCCCGGCGACCTGGCGACATCGCGGCTCTTCCGCGGCACCGGACAGGCCTACCTCAACACGACGCTGATGAGCGCGGCCGAGGACGTGCAGGTGGTCTTCAAGTCGAGCCCGCGCGGCACGTGGTCCCACGGCAGCGACGCCAACAACGCCTTCCTGCTCTTCGCGTACGGCGAGCGCCTCCTGATCCGCTCCGGCCACTACTACAACTACGGAGGCCCCCACCACGCGGGATGGGTCTGGTCGACGCGCTCGGTCAACAGCATCACCGTGAACGGGAGGGACCAGCTGAAGCGCTCTCCCGCCGCCAAGGGCGAGATCGTCGCCTTCCGCACGTCGCCGTCGATCGACATCGCAGTGGGCGAGGCGGGCGGCGCCTACGGGGTGCGCTCTCCCGGCGAGGATCGCCCGCTGCTCGAGCGCTTCACGCGCGCGATCCTCTTCGTGAAGCCGGACCTTGTCGTGGTCTACGACAGGCTCGCTGCGCCGGAGGCGTCGAGCTTCGAGTACTGGCTCCACGCGATCCACAGGTTCGAGATGGACGGCCAGCGGCGCATCGGGGTGCGGAGCGGCGGCGTGCTCTGCGACATCGACTTCCTCGCTCCCGATGGCCTCATCCTCGCCCAGACCGACCAGTACGATCCCAATCCCGTCGAGCGGATCCGGGAGCGCGAGTGGCACCTGACGGCCTCGACGCCGTCGAAAGCGAGGAGCGTCGAGTTCGTGGCGCTTTACCGCCCGCACCGCGCGACCGAGGTCGTGCCCTCCGCCGCCTCCCTGCAGCCCCTCGACGGCGGCTATCTCCTCGAGGCGCAGATCCAGGGCGGCACGATCACCGCCCTCCTTCCGTCGCGAGACGACGCGGAGCTCGAGGCGCGAGGCCTCCGGGCCCGCGGCCGGATCGCGATCGAGCGGCGCGGCGCGAGCGGAGAGGTCGTGGAGCGCGTGGAGATGGGCGAGTAGACGGTCACCGGGGACCGTGCTCGCCGCCGATGCCTCCGGACTCCGCGACGGGCGCCGCCGGCGCGGGCTCGCTTGGCTTTCGCCGGGTCTGTGATACCCTGGTCCTCACGCGAATGTCCATGACACCGGCAGGAAGAAGCCCCAGACTCTGCTCCGGTCGGCCGCTGCGGCGGCCGCTGTGCGCTCATCTGGCCGCCGCGGCTCTGCTCGCCTGCGGGGCGGCGGGCTGCCGGACGAAGGATGAGCCATCGCCGGGTGATCCCCTGATGCGACGGGGAGACGAGATCAGCGCCTGCGGGCAGCTCTTCCACACGACCGCGCGCGTCGTCCTCTGGAACGATCCGGGCGGCTATGACGCCTACCGCCTGCACCGCCACTTCCAGAGGGAGATCGAAGGCCCCGCCGAGGCGCCGCAGCGCGTGGCGCGCTTCGGATCCCTCCGCCACGGCATCGCTCCCGAGCTGCGCGAGAAGGTGATGCGCTCGGGCTGGTCCCTCGACGATCTCCGCGAGGTCGTGCGCCAGGTCGTCATCCACTACGACGCCTGCGGAACGTCGCGGCTGTGCTTCCGGGTGCTCCACGACGAGCGAGGCCTCTCCTGCCACTTCCTCCTCGACCTCGATGGCACGATCTACCAGACGCTCGACCTCAAGGAGCGCGCATGGCACGCGGGCGAGGCGAACGACGGCTCCATCGGCATCGAGATCGCCAACGTCGGCGCCCGCTCGAGCGAGAAGGAACTCGCCGCGTGGTACGCACGCGACGAGCAGGGCGTGCGCGTCGTCTTCCCGGCCGAGATGGAGGAGACCGGCCTCCCACCCGACTTCGTCCCCCGCCCGAGGCGCCAGCAGCCCGTGCGCGGCACCGTCAACGGGCGCGAGCTCATCCAGTACGACTACACCGAGGAGCAGTACGCCGCCCTCGAGAAGCTGCTCACCGCGCTCTGCCGCATCTTCCCGCGCATCCGCGCGCGCGCTCCTCGCGCCGACGGGGGAGCGATCCTGGACCGCGCCTTCGCAACCCAGGAGGAGCTGCTCGCGTACGAGGGGCTGCTGGGGCACTCCCACGTGACGGCGGAGAAGTCCGACCCCGGCCCGGCCTTCGACTGGGATCGGATCCTGAAGGCGCTGCGCGAGGAGGGCATCCCATGATGGCCGCACCCGGAACGCCCTCTTCCTCGGGGCGAACGCGACGGTCGCCGGCGGCGAGCGGCCACCGGCTGCTGGCGCTCGGGCTCGCCGTCACCATCCTCCGCGCTCCTCTCGCCGCCGGAGACGCGACTACCGGCCTGCCACGCACCGGCCGGTGTCCCGACGAGCTGGCGAGCTTCGACCGGCTCCTCGCCGCCTTCATGGACGAGCACGAGGTCCCCGGCGCATCGCTGGCGGTCGTGCGCGGCAGCCGGCTCGTCGCCGCGCGCGGCTACGGCTGGGCGGACCGCGAGAGGACGGAGCCCGTGAGGCCCGACTCGCTCTTTCGCATCGCCAGCATCTCGAAGCCCATCACCGCGGCCGCCGTGATGCAGCTCGCCGAGCGCCGAAAGCTCGATCTCGACGCGAGGATCCTCGACGTCATCGGAGCCGCCGGAGCGGCCAGAGCTGCAGACGAGCGCGAAGGTCCTGGAGCCGCCGGAGCCGCCTCTGCTGCGGACGGCGCCGAGGCCGCCGGAGCGGCAGCGGAACGTGACGCTGCCGGCGCGGCAGGCAGTCGCAAGGCCGCCGGAGACACCGGCGGCGAGAAAGCCGGCGCAGAGACCTCCGCGGCAGACGGTCGCGAGGCCGGCGGCGCACGGGATCCGCGGTGGGACCGGATCACCATCCGCCGCCTGCTCCAGCACACCGGCGGCTTCGACCGCGACGCGTCGTTCGATCCGATGTTCCGGTCGGTA
>JAFGKN010000384.1 GCA_016928605.1 Planctomycetota bacterium
CGGTCTCGGCCTCTGCCCCGGTCTCGGCCTCTGCCCCGGTCTCGGCCTCTGCCCCGGTCTCGGCCTCTGCCCCGGTCTCGGTCTTTGCCCCGGTCTCGGTCTCTGCCCCGGTCTCGGTCTCTGCCCCGGTCCCCCCTTCGCGCGGCGCCAGGTCTCTCTCCGCCGCGAGCTCCGCGTCGCTGAAGACGGCGATCCGCGCCGGCCGAGCGACCTCGAGCTCTCCGAGCAGCGCGTAGCTGCCCGGGGAGCGGACGAGGGCGCGGATCTCGATGAGATCGGGGCTCTCGCGGTTTTCCGGCCGCGGCTCGAGGCGCGGAGGATCATCGCTGCGCTCGAGGTTCGTGGCTGCGGCGCTGAGGTCCAACGGGATGCGGGCGCCGGCCGACAGACCGTCCGGGAGCTCGATGCGCCGGTGGAGGGCGGCCGGCTCCTGGGGCCGGACCGTTCGCACCGCCGGGCAGAGAGAGCAGACGGCGACCCAGAGGATGGTGCTTCGATCCATGATTTCCTCTTCTCTTCTCCGTGCACGCGGAACGAAAGTCAAGAAGGCATCGGAGCCTCCTCTCGGTTTCTGTTGCGAGTCGGTCGCAGGCTCCCCGACGCGCTAGCGGATCGGCTGCCGCAGGCCCCTCCTCTGGTCATCCAGGGCGATCCTTCAGCGCGGTCAGCTGCATCCGCGGGCGTCCGCAACAGGAACATCTTAAGTGCCCGGGCCGAAATCGAAACGCATTTTTGCGGAGGCGATCTCTCCGGCGCGCCGCGCGCGGCCGGCTCCCATCACGCGGATCACTCCACCGGCGGAGAGGCATCCCTCTTCAGCTCCGCCGACGCCCCCGGAAGATTGCGCCACCAGAAGAAGTACATCCCCGCGAGGCAGATCGCGAAGAGGGATCCGGTGATCCAGAGGGACCCGAAGGCGTGGATGATGATCTGCATGGGGATGAGGAAGAGCGTGACCTGCCAGAGCACGTTGAAGGGCAGGGCCATCAGGTCGCTCCGGTGCTCCTTCTCCGCCGCGCGCCTCTCGGGCGTGGAGAGCTTTCTTTTGAGCGGCCCCCAGGCCCCGAAGGGTCTCGTCGTCCGGTAGAAGTGCTCGAGGACGGCGGGATCGGTGGGGCGCGTCAGATACGTACCGGCCAGCGAGCCCGCCAGGCCGATCGCGAACGTGATGCAGAACTGCCAGCGGTCGTCGTCGAGGAACGTCCAGAACGCCGATCGAGCGATCAGCGGGGCCTTTACCAGGTGGAGGGTGATCGCGCCGACGAGGCCGGCCGCCATGCCCGCTGCGAAACCTCCGCCGTTGAACCGCCACCAGAAGAAGCGCAGGAAGAGCGGCACGAGCATCCCTCCGCCCAGCCCCATGATGATCCAGCCCCAGATCTGGTTGACGCTTCGCACGGAGTATCCCAGCAGGAATCCCATCGCGACCATGGAGACGCCGGAGGCCCAGCTCGCGAGCATCAGCTCCCGCGTGGAGGCGCTCGGCCGCAGGTAGCGCTGGTAGATGTCGCGGACGAAGTAGCCAAGGCCGCGGTTGACCTGGGAGTCGAAGGTTGACATGCTGGCGGCGACGAGCGCGACGACGATCAGGCCGCGGACTCCCTTCGGGATGCAGAAGAGGATCACGCCGGGCAGGATGCGCTCCGGATCGACGCCTCCCTCGAATCCCACCAGGTTGAGGCGGTTGGACCACTCCTCGCCGAAGAGATCCCTCAGGCCCTCGACCAGCTGCGGCCACGCATCCGGACGGAGCCGGATGGATGCGATTGCCTCGGCCCACTCCCCCTTGGTGATGCCGGGGAACCGCTCCCGGATCAGGTCGGCCGCCGCGGCCAGCACCGAGCGGTCGGGGAAGAGGTCCTGCACGAGGTAGAGGCCGAGGACCGCGAAGCCCATCATCATCGGCCAGCGAAAGGCCATGAGCCAGGTCCAGAGGAAGGTCAGCTTGCCGCACTCGGAATCGCTCCGCGCCCCGAAGAACTTGGGATCGTCCGCCTCTCCCGTTCCTCCGACGAGCATGCGGAAGAGATAGAACATGGCGAACATCGCGAGGCTCTGGAAGGCCTCGTACTCGGTGCCCGCCGGCATGGTCGTCTTCCAGCTCAGCCGCGAGCTCAGCCACTCGCTGCTGCCCGTGACCGCCTCCGCGAGCGCTCCGAGGCTCGCGCTGTCCGGAACCTTCAAAAACGCCATGATGGAGATCGTGAAGACGGCGATCAGGATGATCAGGGCCTGGAACAGGTCCGTGAAGACCACCCCGTAAAAGCCGGAGAACATCGTGTAGGTGGTGGCCACGCCGATCATGATCAGCGCGCAGACGAGCGGCGAGAAGGGGAGGAACATGGAGAGGAACAGCCCCACGCCCTTGACCATGTAGGCCAGCATGCCGATCGTGAAGATCACGCGCGACGCCGAGCACGCGATCCGCGCGAACTGCCCTCCGAAGCCGTCACCGAAGCGGAAGATCATCCACTCCGCTCCGGTCATGCAGCCCGAGCGGCGATGCCACTTGCCGGCCCAGAGGAGAAAGACCGGAAGGACGAGGACCGCTCCGCCGCGGAACTCGACGAAGAGGCCGCGGGGGCCCAGCAGGAAGAGGAAGGAGACGATGAGCAGCGTGCCCGTGATGTCGAGGAAGTGGGCCATGCCCGAGACGCCGAGCATCCACCAGGGCAGCCTCCGCCCGCCGAGGTAGTAGTCCTCCAGGCTGGCCGAGGCCCGCTTCTTCAGGATGAGGCCGAGAGCGACGAGGAACGCGAAGTAGACGGCGATCACGCCGTAATCGACCGCGTTCAGGTTCTCCACATCAGCTCTCCTCGCTCTGGTCGGGCCGCCGCCGCGGAGGCGGAGGGAGCCTCCCCTACTCGGGCTCGTCGACGGGGAACGCGATGTTGATCACGTCGAGGTGCACGACGCGGTACTCCTGGTCGCCGACGAAGAAGTAGTGCCCCTCGATGCCCTCGGGGCTCTCCTCGAAGGCGGCCACGGACCCGATGGGGGGGAGCGGGCGGAACGCGCCGGCCTCGGGGTCGAACCCATCTCCGCGCGAGATGACCGTCCCGTACTGGATCGGCTGGCCGTGGGGGCACTGGACCGCGAAGGGGGTGCGGTCGGGAGAGAGCATGCGGACGACGACCCAGAGGCCGAAGACCAGGAAACGGGGGTCGTTGTCCGGCTCATCCCTGCGGCGGCGGCGGTGTTTTCTGGCTCCGGGCTCGCTCATGGTCGCCTCTCGTTCCTGGGGAAACAGGTCTGCTCAGACATGGTACCGCATCGGGGGGACCGGCGCCAAGGGGCCGCGAGGTCCTGTCATTCGCCTCCGGTCTCTGGTCCGACGGTGGCTGGATGCCGCCCGCACGCGATGCTCGCGCATCTCATCCGCCAGGGCTGGGGAGATGAACTCTCGAAGAGCTCCCTCGAAACTGGCATAGTACAGGCGGACGAAGGATCTCCGTGATCCTGATGGAGCGGGGAAAGACGTCGCCGGAGTGTGTTCGTTCCATCTCGGCTCCCGAAGAGGAGGATGCGACATGCAAGAGATGACGATTCTAGACCCGGACCCGAGAGACGGAGCCAACGCTTCGCGCTGGACCCGCCGGCGCTTTCTGGGAGCATCCGGAGCGGCGCTCGCGGGAGTGACCGCCGCCGGCGGGGCGGCCCCGCAGCCTCCCCGGGAAGCAGAGCCCGCGAGAGTCGATCGGCGGGACGAGGCTCGCATCACGCTGGTCCAGCTGACCACGAAGGGCGGCGGCGACTCGATCAACGCGCGCATGCCTCCCTTCTTCCGGCAGGCCGCGGATAAGGGCTCCGACCTCATCGTCTTTCCGGAGTACGTGCTCGGAGCTCACATCACCGTCGATCATCCCCGGGTCCAGAAGTTCTTCGCTCTCGCCCGCGAGCACTCCGTGTACGCCATCGCGGGGCTTGTCGAGAAGCACGGGGCGAGATGGTCGACGACGGCGCTGGTGGTCGACCGCCAGGGGAACCTGCTCGGCCGCTATCTCAAGTCGCACCCCGCGGCGGGGCCGGCGCCTCACTTCTGGCCGCCGCTTCCGGGACACGACGCGGAGGCGCGAGGAATCCTCGGCAATCAGTTCAAGGTGTTCCATCTCGACTTCGCGCCTGTCGGCATCCTCCAGTGCTACGACGGCTACTTCCCGGAAGCGTGGGGATGCACGTCCTACGCGGGCGCCGAGATCATCCTCTGGATCAACGGGCGGGCCGGGATGGTCGAGGACTCCCACTGCATCATGGCGTCGCAGGCCTACGGCTGCGTCGTCGGCGCGAACATCACGGATGGCAAGAACACCGGGTTCGCGGGCCTCGGCTGCCTGCGCGCGGAAGGGACGCCGGAGGAGAGCCGCCTCTTCCCGCGCATCCGCGCGCCGGGCGACGGGTGCGTGCACGCCGCGATCGACCTGAGATGCCTGCGGTGGCGCCGCAAGCACCTGCGCACCATGCACCAGAGGAGGCCGGAGCTCTACGGACTCCTGACGCAGGATGTCAAGATGTGGCAGGACTATCCGGACATCCCCTGGGACCACCCCGAGTGCGAGGATCTGGTGAACCGCTCGCAGCTCTGACCCCCGAGACAGCGCCGGCTGTCGCGGCGGGCCGTTTTCGCTATAGTGGTGGCCGCGTCGATCCCGAGGAGGTCTCGAGCACCATCCATGACATCCACGGCGAGCCCCATCTGCCTCTGCCGGCTGCGAGGCGTCGGCAAGTCCTTCGCCGGACTGCGGGCTCTGTGCGGCGTGGATCTCGATCTGCACGCCGGTGAGATCCACGCGCTCGTCGGGGAGAACGGCGCCGGCAAGTCGACGCTCATCCGC
>JAFGKN010000046.1 GCA_016928605.1 Planctomycetota bacterium
CGCCGCCACCGCGGCCCCTTTCTTCAGCGCGAACGCTTTGTCGAGCTTCTGCACCATGGGCTCCTTCTTGGCCGTGCTGAAGACCGCCGTGTAGAAGCTCTCGGCCGTGGCCTTGCTCTTGTAGCCTGCATCGAGCACCTTCCGGCAGAGATCGATCGGCCGGAGAGGCTTGCCGGCGCTCTTGAGCACCTTGACGATCGCTTGGCGAAGCGTCATCCCCCTTGCAGCCTTCCGCCCAGAGCCCTTCGCCGCGGTCTTTTCCTGAGCCTTGGAGCGCTTGCCCTTCGGCCGCCCGCGGCGCCGCGAGCGCGCCTTGGCCCCATCGCCTGTAGACAGCGCCAAGAGCTGCTCGAGGAGCTCCTTCATCTGAGTGCTCTTTGCGATCGCAGCCTCCAAATCCGCAAGCGCCTCACGGATCGAGGAGGGCTCGATGTTGATGTTCCGCACCTCCAGTACCTTCATCGGCGAGGTCTCTCCACTATCTGTTCTTGTATCCCTTCAGCCGCGACCCGCTCGCCGCTAAACGGTTACAGGGGTTACAAAGGGGCGGCTGCCCGCCCTGTGTCATGCCGACTCTCGGGCATGAAAATCTCATAGCTTATAACACTATGATATGAATGCTCCAAATAAAATATTGTATCCATTCACCGGAGCGAGCATCTCTGCGGGGATTCGGCGGGCCGGTCTGGTGTCTCTAGCGCCGCTGAGCGGTTCCGATCGCGTCAGGATGGTCTTGCGCCGTGGCAAGGAGGTCGCCCCGGTTCACGCGGGCCGGATCTCGCGTACCAGAGCCTCGAGGCGCCTTCCATACTCGATGTAGGTCTTGAAGGCAACCTGGGGATCCGACGCTTCCTGCTGCAGATGTACCACCGAGGTCAAATGCGGCTCGATGGAGAAGCCTCCGTCGTACCCTCTGGCGAAGAGGTCGGAGATGATCTCCCGCACGTAGCCGATTCCCTCTCCGGGAAAGCAAGCTCTCTCGGCAGGCGGGCCGCCGCCGGGGGGCTCCTCGGTGACATAGTCCTTGATATGGACGTATACGATCGCGTCGCGGACACCCTGATAGTACTCCCAGCCATCCTGGTGGTGCGGGATCGGATTGCCGGTGTCGTAGACGAGCTTCAGATGGTCGGAGCCCACCTCTGCGAGGAGCTCCATGGTGTGTCCGGCGCTCTGCCCTCCCCAGCCATCGCAGTTCTCGTGAACCAGAGTGATCCCGCCATCCTCCGCCATGCGGGCCAGCGTCTTGATCCGCTCCACGACTCGCCTCTTCCACTCTCGGTCCTCGAGAGGCGGCTTCTGGTTGGGGTAGCTCATGCAGCGGATGAACGACGTCCCGAGCCTCTGCATGCGCGGGATGGCCCTGCGCAGCTCCGCCAGATCCTTCTCGAAATCGGTATCGATCGGCCGCGCCCAGTTTGCGAGCTGGGAAGCGAAGCAGGAAACCCGGAGAGCGTTGGCGTCGAGAATCTCGGTGACCTTCTCGAATTCCGCATCGCTCAGGTCGGTGAGGTTCGTTCCGCCTATGTTTCTCAGCTCGATGAAGGACCAGCCGAGCTCCTTGTGGGCCCTGACCTGACTCTCGATATCCTTGGCCGCCTCGTCGGCGATTCCCGAATAATACATGGCGCTCGAGTGACCGGTGAGTCACGCTCCTTGATCTGGTGATGTGAAAGTGTCGGAACAAACCTGGGCGCCCACTCTACATCTCATGTCTATACCTGGCAACCTCAAGCGGCGGCCAGTGAACAGGGATCCTCGAGATCCGCTGCTGAGAATGCAGGCCCCCGGACGGCTCCATACCCGCCTGCCCTGGCGCGGCTTTTGAGGGTCCGTGCGCGGCGCGCGGCCGGCCCGCGAGCCATCGAGCCGCGCTGCGGCCAGCCGCCCGAGTCTCGGGGATGAGCCGCCGGAGAGATCGCTCAGTCCGGGAGCTCGTTCGAGCCCGGACGGCTCCATCCCCGCCCGCCCCGGCGCAGCTCCTGAGAATCCATGCCCCATGCGCGGCCGGCCCGCGAGAGATCGAGCCGCGCTGCAGCCGGCCGCCCAAGATTCGGCGATGAGCCGCCGGAGAGATCGCTCAGTCCGGGAGCTCGTTCGAGCCCGGGCGGCTCCATCCCCGCCCGCCCCGGCGCAGCTCCTGAGGGTCCGTGCTCGGCGCGCGTCAGAACCTCGAGCATGAGGGCCGCGCTATGGCGCGGGGGGAAAGCGTCAACGGTAGTAGATGTAATAGAACGGAAACGCGAGCACCTCGCGCAGCAGGTAGAACTTCTCTCTGAGGAGGCGCGTACCGTCGAAGAGCGAGCCAGCGGGCACCGTGTAGCAAGGCGTGCCCTCCCGCTCGAAGATCAGCTTGATCCGGGCGCAATGAAAATGCTGGCTGACGGTGAGCAAGCTCTTGAATCCCCGCTCCCTCGCGATCTGGCCGCAGTTTCTCGCTGAGAGTCGCGTGTTGTCGCCGGCGTTGTCGAGGATGATCCGCGACAGGGGGACTCCGTGGTCGTGAGCGTACCGCGCCATGTACTCCGCTTCGCTGAGCCCGTTGGCCCCGGTCCCTCCGCTCATGATGAGGTAAGGCACCAGGTGCCGACGGTAGAGATCCACGCCCGTGTCCACACGCTGCTGCAGCGCCGAGCAGAGAGACCCGTCGTCCATCACCTTCGCCCCCAGGATCACGGCTGCGTCCCCGCCCACCGTGCGGTAGTCCGTGTGGCCAAAGGTGACGATGTGCACGAAGATGAGGAAGAAGAACGCCAGGTTGATCAGGATGCCGCTGACGAAGCACCAGGCGGGAGGCGGCAGCTTCGGTTCGATGGGACTCCACCACGAGACGCGGCCGAACTCTGCGAGAAGGATCGCTAGGGGGGCAGCGCTGAAAGGCACAGGAAGCGAAGTGGTGAACTGGCCGTTGTACAGCCGGTGGTAGTAGCCGATGACGTTGGCGCCCACCAGTATGCAGAAGCCGAAGATCACCCCCGCCAGCATCCAGCGCACCCAGCCCGCGCGGGCCGCATCGTGAGGCAGTAGGAGAGCCAGCCCCAGAATCCCGCAGAAGATGGAAAGAGCGGGCTCGGGGAGCTGGATGTTCAGCCAGATCCGAGTCGCGGACGTGAGCGGATTCTGGAGAGCGAGACTCAGGTTGAGGAGAATGAAGACAGCCAGAGCCACCCCGAACGGGCGGGTCAAGCTGAACACTCGCCGCACCATAAGATGGACCCGAACAACTCCTCGTTTTGCTGGCGCTCAGGATGATTTGTTCGTATCTGTGAGATCGGCCGCCGAGCTGCTCCCCTTGAGCCTTTTTTCTTTTTCCCCTGGGGCCCCTGCCCGGCAGACCCTGGGAGCAGCGACTCGAGGGGAGGGAGAGTCCGGAAGAGCTGCGGAAGAGGGGCGAAAGCGGAGGCCGCCGGCGACCGGGGCGATCGTGCGGAGTCAGGGTAGTGCGAGCCCCAGCTGGAGGTTACAATTGCGTTCATGCAAGCGGATCACGAAGACCTCAGCCCCCTCCTGGAATCCTGGAAGTACGAGGAGGGCAATAACATACGTAGGATCCAGACCCCTGAGGGGCGAGAGGTGATCCAGGTCCGCCTGCCGCTCGGGATCGAGCAGTACGAGGTCAGAGGGAGGCCGGATGGCTCGCGCCCCGCCCAGTGCGAGTCCTGGCTCGAGCGCTACGAGCAGGAGGCAGCCAGGGCACCTTGGGAATTCCGGCTCGACGAGGAAGCCTTCGAGAATCTCCGCCAGGAGAGCCTGCTTTACTACCAGCGCTACCTGCTCTTCTTCCAGATCAGCGACTACGAGCTCTGCGCTCGGGACACCCTGCGGAACCTGCGGGTCTGCGACTTCGTCGCCAAGTACGCAAGCCCTGCCCTGACAGAATCTCTGGAGCAGTACCGACCGTACATCCTCAGGATGCACGTGATGGCCAAGGCCCTCTGGAGGATCCAGACCGACGGCTCGGTGGTCGAGGCGCTGGACATGCTCCAGGAGGGCATGGACCAGATCTCCAGCCTACCTCCGCTGGAGAACAACCCGATCTTTCAGCTCGAGCAGTCCCGATCCCTCAAGAGCCTCGAGGATCTCCACCGCCAGCTCTCGGTGCAGATCCCCCGTTCGCCGGCCGATGCCCTCCGCGACAGCCTCAAGAAGGCCATCGACGAGGAGAATTACGAGGAGGCGGCCCGCATCCGGGATCAGATCTCCAGGCTCTCGAGCCGGCCCCACTCGAAGAAGACCGGCCGCGGCTAGGCTGAGAGGCTCTCAGACGGCGCTCCGCTCGCGTCCCATATCCACGGTCCCGCCCCCTCGGCGCGGCAGGCGCAGAGAGAACCCGCGTCCCGAGATGTCCGTACCGGCCGGGTGCGCCGGGGAGGAGAAGGGTTGCGCGCCAGCTGCGTCTGGCGCCCTACGAGGTGTTTCCGCCGAGGGCGAACCGCCGGATCGCCTCGGCGACGGCGCCGTCGTTGTTCGAGCTCTCCGTCACGAAATCGGCGATGCGGCGGGTCTCCTCGCGAGCGTTGGCCACCGCCACGCCGATCCCGGCCGCCTCCAGCATCTCGTTGTCATTATCGGCGTCCCCCACCGCCAGGATCTGCTCGGTGGCGATACCGAGGTGGCGTGCGATCGCCGGGAGGGCGGCGCCCTTGCTGATGCCCGGCGCCATGATCTCGAGATACTCGGGCTCGGAGCGCGTGACGGCGGCCCGCCCCTCGAGCTCCCGCGAGAACCGCGAGTGGAGCCGCTCCCGCTCCTCCGGCTCGGCCAGCAGGATCAGCTTGGTCGGCGCCGTGCCACGGAGCCTGTCCAGATCGGTCAGATGATAGACCGCCCCGGTGCGCTGGTGGTAGAGATCCATCA
>JAFGKN010000385.1 GCA_016928605.1 Planctomycetota bacterium
ATCACGGGGGTTCACCCAGGCCCGGGGCGCGGGTCTGGCCTCGGACCACCCAAGTGTAGGATGTTCCCGGAAGGTCGGCCAACCGGCCGGGGCCCACGCCCGCTAAAGCCTTGCGAGCGCTCGATCACGGTGGTCCCGGGGGAGGCTGGCCGGCCGGCATCACGCCCCGGAAGGCGCCCGGCTGGGGCCGCGGCTCTCCGAGGGGCTCGCGCACCGCGAGGGCGGAGGCGCCGGCGTCCGAAGCGTCTGCTGCCCCGGCCCTCGGAGCGTTTCGCGCGCACCGCGAGGGCGGAGGCTGCAGCTTCCGAAGCACCTCGCTCGGGACGCGACTCTCGGTTCTTGCGGCTCGCGGCCGGGGGGCCGCGCCCTCAGACGCCGCGAGTCTCCGGAGGCCAGATGTGCTTGTGGATCTGGAGCTGGAGCCGCACCTCTATGCGGTCCTCGAGGATCCATCGCGCCAGGTCCGAGCTCTCGCACAGGCCGAAGACCGGAGAGAAGTGGACCGGGATCTCGCGGCCGATGCGCGGATGCTCCCGCATCGCCGCCTGCAGCCATGCGCGGGCCCACTCGTAATCGCTCCGGCCGGCGAGCACGAGCTTGAGCTCGTCGCCGGCGCGGAGCGCGTCGAGGACCTGCGGGCGGTTGCGGCTCGACTCGCCGCTCCCCGGCGCCTTCCAGTCGACGATGCGGCGGACGCGCGGATCCACTCCATCGATGGAGATCGCGCCGCTCGTCTCGAGCAGGACCTCGAGGCCGTGGTCGCACAGACCTCTCAGCAGCTCGAGGCAAGCGTTCTGGACGAGGGGCTCGCCGCCGGTCACCTCGACCAGGCGCAGGCCGGACCGCGCGGCCTCGTCGATCACGTCGGCGACAGCGCGTCGCGTCCCCTCGTGGAAGGCGTACGCGGTGTCGCACCACCGGCAGCGGAGCGGACAGCCGGTGAGGCGTATGAAGAAGCAGGGCCGGCCCGCGAAGCTCGACTCTCCCTGGATGCTCGAGAACGTCTCGTTCACGAGGAGCTCGCCGGGACCGAGCGTCGCCAGCTCGGGGGGAAGCCTGGCCTGGTTCACCTGCGGACCAGCATCCCCTGCTCGAGCTCGCGCGCGGTCCCGGCGCCGCAGAGCTGCCGGACGAGCTCGAGCGCGAACTCGAGCGCCGTGCCCGGCCCGCGGCTCGTCGTGACATCGCCGTCGACGACGACGCGATCCTGGAGGTACTTCGCGCCCTTCATCTCCCGGTCGAAGCCCGGGTAGCTCGTCGCCTTCACGCCTTCGAGAACGCCAGCGGCGGCCAGAGCGATGGGCGCGGCGCAGATGGCGGCCAGCTTTCCGCCCCCGTCCTTTTGCCGGCGGATCAGCTTCTGGACCGCCGGATCGTCGCGGAGGTTCTTCGAGCCGGGCATCCCTCCGGGGAGGATGACCGCGTCCCAGGGGCCGCCGCCGCCTTCCTCGAGCGTCCGGTCGGCGCGGATGACGATGTCGTGAGCTCCCCGGACATCGCGCCCGGAGACGCCCAGAGTGGCGACCTCGACCTCGGCCCTGCGGAGGACGTCGACGATCGTCGTCGCCTCGATCTCCTCGAAGCCGTCGGCGAGAAGAACGCAAACGCGCGGCATGATCCATCTCCTTCCGTCAAGCGGACTCGTTCGCTGCCTGCGGCACAGGAGCCGGCGGAACCAGGCGTCCGCCGGCTCCGCGGCCGGCATCCACCGTGCATCGCTCACTATAGCGGGATCGGAAGCCGCTGGCCACGGCTGCGGTCGTGAGCCGCGTCGAGAAGCGCCGCCCTCTTCGCGGGATCGCAGATGCCGCCGCGGCGGCGCCGGGGAGTCAGTCGCCTCCGTCGACGGTCTCCACCGCCGCCTCCGCGAGCAGCGTCTCGACCTCCGAGGCCACGTCGAGCGGCTGCTCGGCCGCGTCGAGCTGCTCCGGCGTGGAGCGCGTCGCGGGCTGGGAGGGCATCAGGTAGGAGCAGCAGTCGTCGTGGGGCTCGATGGAGATGTCGAAGGTCCCGATGCGGCGCGCCTCGTCCACGATGTGGGCCTTGTGGAGGCCGATGAGGGGGCGCAGGACGGGGAGCTGCGCCGCGCGGTCGATGGCGCCGAGGTTCTCGAGGGTCTGGCTCGCCACCTGGCCGAGGCTCTCCCCCGTGACGGTGGCCAGAGCTCCCTCGCGGCGCGCGATGGCCTCGGCGGCCCGCAGCATGAAGCGCCGGTAGAGAACGACCCGGAGCGGCGCCGGGCACCGGGCGATGATGCGATGCTGCGTGCCGGCGAAGGGAACCAGGTAGAGCCGCGCCCTGTGCCCGTGGGGGAGGATCCGGCGGATCAGCTCGCGCACCTTCTCCAGGCTCGCCTCGCTCGTGTGCGGGGCGCTGTGGAAGTGGACGAAGATCGCGCTGGCGCCGCGCCGGAGGACGTGATGCGCGGCCACGGGGGAGTCGATGCCGCCGGAGAGGAGGCAGACCACCCTGCCGGTCGAGCCCGCCGGAAGGCCGCCGGGGCCCTGGATTCGCTCCAGGCCGATGTAGGCGTGCTCGTCGATGAGATGCACGTGGATCGTGAGATCCGGCCGGCCGATGCGGACCGGCCAGCCGGTGAGGGCCTCGACGCGCGCGCCCAGCCGTCGATTCACATCCACCGACGTGAAGGGCAGGCTCTTGTTGGCGCGCCGGCAGGCGATGGCGAAGCTCCTCGGCGATGCGCCCTCGAGAAGGGAGTCGAGGTAGGACTCGAGCGCGTCGAGATCGCAGGGGAGGCGGACGACCGGGGTGAAGGCGGCCAGGCCGAAGATCCGGCGCAGGCGGCGCGAGCAGACCTCGCGGTCCGCGCTCTCGTCCAGCTCCACGATGTGGCGCCCGTACGCGCGGTGAACCGCCAGAGGGCCGGCGCCGCGCAGGGCGCGCTTCACGCTGGCGCTGAGGCACTTCTCGAATCCGATGCGGTTCTTGCCCTTGAGCGCGATCTCGTCGTAGTGGAGGAGGATGTGCGTCGGCCGGAATCCGGGGAACTCCGCCGCGTGCGGTTTGTTCTTCTCTCTGTTCAAGGCGCGCGTTACTCTCTGGGGTCCTCTGGTGCGGATGGACCTCGCCGCCGCGCCGGGCCGGCGGGTCGGCCGCCGCGGGCGATGGCCAGGGACGCCTCCGGCGGCGCGCGGGCGCGGCCGGCTGCATCCGCGGTTGCCTGCGGGAGCTCCCTCCATGAAGCGACGGATCAGCCGCCGCGGGCGAGAAAGGCGCCGAGCGGCGCGCCGGCCGTCCGGCAGGAGACGTCGCGCATGAGCGGCACATCCGACGAAAACCAGGAGCCCGTCATCCGCCTGCGGAGGCAGTTCCGCGGAGGCGGCATCCACCCGTGGGTCTTCCGGCGCGCGATCAGGCGCCCCCCCGCGGGCCTGCGCGACGGAGACGAGGTGCTCATCGTCTCCGCGGACGCAGTCCCCGTGGGCCGCGGATTCTACCACGGGGAATCTACCATCGCGGTGAGGATCCTTTCCAGCGATCCCGAGGAGCGCCTCGGCGCGGAGTTCCTCCGCGGCCGCCTCGAGCGCGCGGCGTCCCTGCGGCGCGACGTCCTCCAGCTCGACCGCCAGACCGACGCGTACCGCGTGGTGCACGCGGAGGGAGACGGCCTGAGCGGGCTGGTCGTCGACCGCTACGGCGATCTCCTCGTCGTCGAGCTCTTCTCCAAGGGCTTCTTCCTGCGGCGGGACCTGATCCGCGAGATCCTCCTCGATCTCTTCCCCGGTTCGCGCTGCGTCTTCCGCGTGGAGCCGGTCGCCGGCGAGCGCGAGAGGATGCAGCTCCCGGCGCCCTCGACCGCGGAGTCAGAAGACGCCGGCGAGGTGGAGATCCGCGAGGCGAAGCTGCGCTTCCTCGTGAGCCCCGGCGGCCACAAGACCGGCTTTTTCCTCGACCAGCGCGACAACCGGCGCCGCTTCGCCGCGCTGGTGAAGGGGAAGAAGGTGCTCGACGCCTTCTCCTACACCGGAGGCTTCGCCATCGCGGCGCGGACGCGGGGCAAGGCGGCGCGCGTCGCCGCGGTGGACCTGGACGAGAAGGCCGTGGCGCAGGGGCGGCGGAACTGCCGGCTCAACCGCGCCGAGATCGAGTGGACGCACGCGGATGCCTTCCGCTACCTGAGAAACCAGCGCCACGCGGTCGAGCCCTTCGACGCGATCTGCGTCGACCCGCCCAAGTGGGCCCTCGACCGCAAGTCGCTCGACGACGCGGAGCGGAAGTATCTCGACATCAACACCTACGCCCTGCGGGCGCTCCGCCGCGGCGGGGTGCTGCTCACCTGCTCCTGCTCGGGGCTCGTCTCGGAGGAGTGGTTCCTGCGGATCCTGCACCGCGCGGCTGCCGACGCCGGGCGCTCGCTCCAGGTCTTCCTGGTGGCGGGAGCGGCCGGTGACCATCCGGTGGACATCCACTGCCCGGAGTCGAGGTACCTCAAGGCGGTCTTCGCGCGCGCGCTGTGACGGGCGAGCTTCGGCCCACCGCGGGTAGCGATCCGGCTGCCCTGGAGGGAGGCGCTGCACGGCATGGGCAGCGACGCGCGAGATCGCAAGGGAGACCGTGGATCGGCGAAGGCCTGGCCCAGAAAGACGGGAGGGCCGCGAGAAGCAGATGGTCACTCTACTTCTCGCGGCCCTTCGTTTTGGTGGGATATGAGTTGATCGGAGGGTTGTAGGGTGTTGGGTTTTGGGTCTCGCTGTTCCTATTCTGCAACTCGCGTGCCGCGGTTTTCGGAAGGCGAGCGCCGTCGTAAGTCTTTTGGTTTCCTGTGCCGGCCCGGCGCGGCGGGCCTGGAAACTGCCAGGTGCCAGGATATCTGACACTTTTCGAGCCCTCCCCGCCCCCCCATCTCGGGTGCCGCGGCCGCAGCCGCAGCCGCAGCCGAAGCCGGGGCCGCAGCCGAGGCCGCAGCCGAAACCGCAGCCGGGGCCGCAGCCGCAGCCGAGCCGGTGCCGTCCCGGATGCCGATCCGGGATCCCGGCGTGGCCTCTGGAGCTCTTGGAGATGGCTGCCGGCTGGTGTAGAACGAGGG
>JAFGKN010000386.1 GCA_016928605.1 Planctomycetota bacterium
CCTTACGAGATCACCCCTCGCTCTCCAGCGGACCTCCGCGTCGTCTCGTCGACCCTCAACAGCGTCTCGCTCGCCTGGACCGACCGATCGTTCGCGGAGGAGGGCTTCGAGGTCGAGCGGCGCTCGAGCATCGGATTCACGCCGGAGATCCTCATCGCCGCCGGCGATGCGTGGCGCTTCTTCCGGGGCACCCAGGAACCGTCCGCGGGCACGCTCGGCTGGGCGGGCGTCGAGTTCGACGACAGCGCCTGGGAGGAGGGCCCCTCCGGCTTCGGATACGGCGACGGCGATGACGCCACGGTGCTCGCCGACATGCAGAATCACTACAGCACGATCTACTTGCGCCGGACATTCGATATCGAGGATGCCGCGCTCTTCACCGGCCTGAAGCTCCTCGTCGACTACGACGATGGGTTCGTCGCCTACCTCAACGGAGTCGAGGTGGCGCGCATGCAGGCCGGGCTGCCGGGAACATTCTTGCCCTTCGACAGCCTCGCGAGCGACCAGCACGAGGCGGGCGAGGCCGTTTCCGTGGAGTTCCCGGTCGCGGGGATCCTCCGGAGCGGCGTCAACGCGCTCGCGATCCAGGGGCTCAACATCAACCTCTCGAGCACGGACTTCAGCCTCATCCCGCGGCTCGAGACCGTCGACGAGACGCCCTTCTCGCTGTACGCGGTGCTTCCGGCCGACAACCGCGCTTTCAGCGATGCGGACCTGGAGCCGGACACGCTCTACTCCTACCGCGTCCGCGCGTTCAACTCCGAAGGGACCTCGGCCTACTCCAACATCGCGACGCTGGAAACGGCGGGTGTTCCCTCAGCACCGACCGACCTCCGCGTCGTCAGCGTCGGAGACACGTCGATCGGACTGGAATGGACCGACACTTCCGACTCGGAGTCGGGCTTCGAGCTGGAGCGGGCCGCCGCCGAGGAGGAATTCGAGCGGATCGCTGAAATCGTCGCCGACCAGACGAGCTACACGGATGAGGGGCTCGCCAGCGGCGAGACCTACAGCTACCGGATCCGCGCTGTGAATATCTTCGGCCGCTCGGCCTTCTCGAACACGGTCACCCAGACGACCGGATCGCCCCCCGCGGCTCCGAGCGACCTCGCGATCCAGGAGGTCTTTCTCGACGCTCTTCGCGTCGTCTGGGTGGACAACTCCGAAGATGAGACGGGATTCGAGCTCCAGATCCGCGTCGGCTCCGCCGCATCGTTCCAGCAGCGGGCCATCCTCCTTCCGGACACGACCGAGTACCTCGACGCGGAGCTCCAGCCGGGCGAGACCTACGCCTATCGCGTCCGGGCCCTCGGCGAGGCGGGCAACTCGGACTGGTCGAACGAGGCGGCGGGCGAGACGGGCACTCTTCCGCCGGCCCCCGCCGATTTGACCGTCAGCGCCGTGGGGCTCGACTCCATCGCCCTGAGCTGGATGAGCGCCGCTGCGGCGGCGCAGAGCCTCGAGCTGGAGAGAAAGGGGCCCGGGGACGAGAGCTTCCTTCTGCTCATCACTCTGCCGCCTGATGCGACGAGTCATGTCGACGCCGCTCTCGCTTCCGGCTCGACCTACGCTTACCGCCTGCGCGCTCTCAACGCGTTCGGCTCCTCGCCCTACTCGGAGGTGGCCGAGGCGACGACGGGACGGCTGCCCGCTCAGCCGAGCGCCCTTTCGGTCGTCTCCTTCGGGCTCGACTGGGTGGAGATCGGCTGGCTCGACAACGCCGACAACGAAACCGGCTTCGAGCTCGAGCGCAGCGACGCTGGAGGCCCCTTCGCGCTCGCCGTCCTGCTCTCCGAGGGCTCGACGGGGGTCGTGGACACGGGACTCGCGGCCGGGACGCACTACGCCTATCGCCTGCGGGCCGTGAACGCCTACGGCCCATCGGCCTACTCAGAAGCGGTCGAAGTGACGACCGGCAGGCTCCCCGCCGCGCCTGCCGGCCTGCAGGTGCTCGACCTCGGGTACGATTCCCTCACTCTTGGCTGGACAGACCTCTCGGACAACGAGACCGGCTTCGCGATCGAACGCTCGGAGGACGGATCGACCTTCACTCCCGCGGGACAAGTTTCCCGGGACGCCACCATCTTCAGCGATGTCGGCCTCGCGCAGGACACCGAGTACTTCTACCGCGTCTTCGCGACGGGCGAGTTCGGCCGCTCCGAGGGATGGGCCGAGATCGCCGTGCGGACCGGTCGTCTTCCGCTGGCGCCGAGCGGACTCGCGGCCGCGGCCATCGGGCTCGACTCCGTCACGATCGTCTGGACGGACAACTCGGACAACGAGCTGCGCTTCGACATCTACCGCAAGAACGCCGGCGGGGTCTTTGCTCTCGTCGGCCATGCAGGCGCCGATACCGCGGTCTACGAGGATACGGGACTCCAGCCCGGCACCGGTTACGTCTATCGCATCGCGGCGGTCGGCCAGTTCGGTCCCTCGGATCCCTCCGAGGAGCTGGCAGTGACGACCGGCCGCCTGCCGGCCGCCCCCGTGGATCTGCGCGCGACGGCGATCGGTCTGGACTACATCGAGCTCGAGTGGACCGATGC
>JAFGKN010000387.1 GCA_016928605.1 Planctomycetota bacterium
ACGCGGCTGCCGATGCGGCTGCCGATGCGGCTGCCGATGCGGATGCGGTTCGTGCGGCGGTGGCGGTAGCGGTGGCTGTGGCCGTGCCCGTGGCGGTTGCGGTTGCCGACGCGGCTGCGGCTGCCGACGCGGATGCCGATGCGGATGCCGATGCCGACGCGGCTGCGGCTGCCGACGCGGATGCCGATGCGGATGCCGATGCAGATGCCGATGCAGATGCGGTTGCGGTTGCCGACGCGGCTGCGGCTGCAGCCCTCAGCTCCCGGAGCCGCGGGCGACGCGGTCGATCGCCACGAGCTGGCGCAGCAGCGGCTCGAGGTCCTCGAGCCTCAGGCTGTTCGGACCGTCGCAGAGCGCGCTGTCGGGATCCGGGTGGACCTCGAAGAAAAAGCCATCGCAGCCGGCGCCTGCGGCGGCGCGCGCGAGGAAGGGGATCAGCTCGCGGTTCCCTCCGCTTCGGTCGCCGAGCGCTCCGGGGCGCTGCACGCTGTGCGTCGCGTCGAAGATGATCGGGATCCCCAGACCGCGGATGGCGGGAAAGGAGCGGAAGTCGTTGACGAGATCGCCGTGGCCGAAGCAGCTCCCTCTCTCGGTCACGATGACGCCGGGCGTGGAAGGCCCCGTCGCCGCCGCGACCCGGTGAGGCACGCCGGAGGGCGCGAGGAACTGGCCCTTCTTGATGTTGACGATCCGGCCCGTCTCTCCGGCCGCCGCGAGGAGGTCGTTCTGCCGGCAGAGGAACGCCGGGATCTGGATGATGTCGGCCACCTCAGCCGCGCGGCGGGCCTCCTCCGGAGAGTGGACGTCGGTGGTGACGGCCAGAGCCGTCTCCTCTCTCACGCTCCTCAGCCAGGCCAGCCCCTGCTCGATGCCGGGCCCCCGGTAGGATCGGTGGGAGGATCGATTCGCCTTGTCGTACGAGCCCTTGAAGACGAAGGTAGCGGGCAGCGACCGAGAGAGCCGCTCGACCTCGCGCGCGATCTCGAGGACGAGCCCCTCGCTTTCGAGAGTGTCCGGTCCCGTGATGATCAGAAGCGGCGCATCTCCGCCCACCGCCACCCTCGTCGCCTCGATGCGCGTCGTCAACAGCGGCTGGATGCTCATGACGGGCCCTCCTCGCCCCCTCCGCGGTCAGCGCGCGCTCGCGCCGCGACCGGCCGCTCTCGCGCTATCAGGAGATCGCCTGCGGCCTCGCGGATATCCTCGACGCTCACCAGGTGCTCGATGAGGCTCGCCGGAATCGCCTCCATCCCGTTGAAGCTGCCAGCCAGCGCGCCGGCCGCCGCCAGCAGCGCGTCGACCCTCCCTCCCAGACGCAGGCAGAGCGAGACCGTCTCCTCGAAGCTGTTGGGAGTCTTGAGGAAGTGGTAGAGCGCCAGGAAGAAGGGCTGGATCACGTAGTCGCTCACTCCGTCATCTCGGGGGAGGTAGAGAGGATCCGCCAGCACGGACTCGATGATCTCGCGAGCGCGGAGATCGCTCTGGGAGAGGAGCCTGGGGACATCGAGAACCGCCTCGGCGAGAGGCTCGTGAAACGCGCCGGCGGCCTGCGATACGCGGTCGAGAAAGGGGCCGAGAATCAGCTCGTCGCTGACGAGGTTGGACGCGATGGCCGCAGCAAGGCCGGCTCCCGCTCCGACGACGCGGGGGTCGTTGTGCGTCACGCGCGTGACCCGCTCCGCGTCGCGAGGGATCCTCTCCGGCGAAGCGCAGTCCCAGAGCCCGACGGGGATGGCACGGCTGAGCGCGCCGCAGCTCGCGCGGCCGGCCGGCAGGCCGCTTTCCCTCCAGTCCACGGCTCCCCGCACCAGCTCGTGCATCGCCTCCGAGGTGTCCGGATCGGCATCGACCACCGTCAGATCGCGCCAGAGAGGTATCAGGTAATCGACCACGAGATCGCCGCGCACCTCGCCTCCCTCGAGGATGGCCCGGCTGACCGCCAGCGCCGTCTGAGTCTCGTCGGTGATCTGCCCCGGAGGAAAGCAGCCCCTGGCGTCGCGCTCGAAGGATTCCGTCAGCGGCCGCGCCACCGACTCGAGAAAGCCGCGGGAGTAGTCCTTGTAAGGGAAGCCGAGCGCGTCGCCGACGGCAGCGCCCAGAAAGGCGGCTCGAAACCGGGAGTCGAATCTCTCTCCGCTGGTTCTCATCGCTTCGCTCGAGGGGGTGCCTGAGCCGGCCCGCCGCGGGCCGCGGCCGCCCGCATGATAGCTGATTTCCGGAGCGTGAGAAGGGCGCACCGCTGCGAGAGCCCTCGAGAAGTGCCGGCGAAGGGCTGGTAAGCGCGCCCGCGCCCTGGTGCCGGTGCAGCCGCACTGGCGAACCCCCACGGGGCCCGTTCGCCGCCTGCGCCCGGCCGTGGTAGGCTTGGGCGGGGATCTCGTGGCGGCGCGCCTCCCGGGCGCCGGCCGCTGCGTTTCGAGTCTGCGGATTGACTCCAGCACGCCGGGTGGATAAGAGATCCAGAGATGGAAAGCGAACCTCGCCTCTTCGGGGAAGTGGCTCTCGAGATGGGATTCGTCAGCATCCCGCAGCTCTACGAGGCGCTCACCGTCCAGGCGAGATACGAGGTCCGCTCGGAGCCCTACAAGTTCCTCGGGGAGATCCTGATCGAGCTGGGCTACATGACGGAGAAGCAGGTGCTGGAGGTCCTCAATGTCATGCACGCGACCGAGGAGGTCTTCTGAGCGGCGCTCCGGCTCGCGCCGCGATGCTCGCGGCAGACCGCCTACGTTCGGCGCATCGCCCACCGCAGGCAGAGCATCGCCATCTCCCGGTGAATGGCGCTGCCGCGGCGGCGGCATCGGCTCTCGCCTCGGCGCGGCTCTCGCCGCCGCGGCCCTGGTCTCCCTGGCGGGCTGCGCGTCGCAGGCGCGCGTGCATCCGAGATTCGATGCGCTCCGGCCGCGGGTCATCGACGTGCGGCCGGTGGAGAACGAGACGGTGCGCCCCCTCGACAGGGTCTCCTTCGGCGGGCTCGCCCAGCGCTTGATCACCGGACCGCGCGAGTACGACGTGCCCGGGCTTCTCCACCACGCGCTGCTCAAGGTCCTCGAGGAGAAGGGGTACGGCGCGGAGACGGGACTCTCGGTCGCGCACTCCCCCGGCGTCGATTTCCGCCTTCCCAGCGAAGGGGCGATCGATACGCCGTTCGACGCGGTCCTCTTCACCAGGATCCTGAGCTGGTCCGTCAGCCGCGTCACGACGACGAGGGTGTCCCTGGGACTGCGCGTCGAGCTCTACGCGGTCCCGGGAGGCGAGCTGCTTTTCGATCACGAGCTGAAGGGCTTCATCGAGGACGAGGACCCCGCCTCCGACGGGACGTTCCTGGCGCCGGGCCTGCGCCGCGTGGCCTACCGCGCGCTCGCCGATCTTCCGCGCTGCGAGGATCCGCCGGGAAATCCCTCCCTCGCCTCGGGCCGCCGGAGCGGCCGGCGGGCCGTGGCCGAGTGAGCCCGTCATGTCGACGCAGCAGATAGCGGAGGGCTCCGGCCCGGGCGCGGCGGCCGGCCGCGGGGCGGCGTGGCGGCGGCTGGGTGTCCTCCTCCTCCCTGTGTCCTGGATCTATGGCGCCGCCGTCATCGCGCGCCGAGCTGCCTGGAGAGGCCGCGCGATCGCGCTGCCCGCCCCGGTGGTCAGCGTGGGGAACATCACGTGCGGCGGCACGGGGAAGACGCCGACCGTCGAGATGGTCGCCCGCGATCTCGTCGCCCTCGGGTGGCAGCCCGCCATCCTGAGCCGGGGATACGGCGCGGGAACCGCACCGGGCGCGGATCCTCCATCCTCCGATCCGCCCCCCAACGACGAGCACCGGATCCTGGCGGCAAACCTCCCCGGCGTGCATCACTTCCAGGGACCGGACCGCGTCCGCAGCGGCCGGCGGGCCATCTCCAGCGGCGCGAACATCCTCGTCCTCGACGACGGCTTCCAGCACATCCGGCTGCGCAGAGACCTCGACATCGCGCTCGTGGACGCGCTCAATCCCTTCGGCGGCGGCCGGCTCCTCCCCGCCGGCCTTCTTCGCGAGCCTGTGGGAAGCCTGCGCTGCGCGGATCTCCTCGCCGTCACTCGCTGCGATCTCGCTGGCCCGGAGGAAGTCGAGCGGCTCGTCGATCGACTCTCCCGCAGGTTTCCATCGCTGCCCCTCATCCGGCTCAGGACCCGGCCTCTCCTCTGGGTCGATCTCGACGGCGGCGAGGCGGATCCGCGCGCTCTCGAGGGCCAGCGCGTCCTCGCCTTCTGCGGCATCGGAAACCCAGAGGCCTTCCGCCGGCAGATCCTGGCGCTCGGCGTCGAGCTGGCCGGCTGGCGAGCGTTCCGCGACCATCACCGCTATACGCGGCGGGACCTCGAAGGCCTCCAGAGGGAGGCTCTGCGAGTGGGCGCGGACGCTCTGGTCATGACGCAGAAGGACGCCGTGAAGATCGCCGCCGAGGAGTCAGCCGAGGGGTCTCGCGCCCAGCGCTGGCTTTTCCTGAAGATCTCGCAGACGATCGAGTCCGGCGAGGATATCTACCGGAGCGCGCTGCAGAAGCTGGGCTCCCCGCCGTGAAGCTCTGCGGGGCGCCGGAGTGAAACCGATCAAGCGGAGGGAAGACCGGAGCGGGAGAGGAAGAGGAAGAGGGACAAGGAGCGGGAGCGGGCGCGGGAGTGGGATCGGGAGAGGGAGCGCAATCCGCGAGGTTCTACGCTGCGGGGGGCGTCTCTACTCCGGACGGAAGCGCGGCCGGAGCTGCGCTCGGAGGCGTTTGTGGAGGCGCGGCCGGAGCGACAGCCGGAGGCGCGGCCGGCGGGACAGCCGGAGGCGTAGCCGGCGGGACAGCAGAAGGCGCGGCCGGAGCGACAGCCGGAGGCGCGGCCGGAGCGACCAGGGCGTCGATGCGGGCCTGGTACCGCTCGCGGAACGTCGGGCCCAGAGCGCCGAACAGCGCCTCTCCACCAGGAGCGCTCATCCGTTCGCGCCAGCGCCGCGCGAGCAGGAGACCGCGCTCGGTGCCCCGGCGCAGAGCGAGCTGCTTCTCGAACCATCGCAGATCGAGCCAGGTCTCCTCCGCCGCCCGGCCGCCGGCCAGCATCTGCTCGAAAGCGGCGATCAGCTTCTCCGGCTCCTGCTGCGGCGCATCGAGCCGCGCGGCGAGCTCCTTCCGCCTCCTCCGCGACTCGACGTACTTCCCGAGAGCCTCCGTCTCCGCGGTGAGCTTCGTCCGGATCTGAGGGTTCTCCGCCTGGAGCTTCGACAGCTGCGCCAGCAGGGCCTCCTCCGGCCCCGGAGCAGCGCCGGCGCACTCCGCGGCGCGCGCCAGGGCCAGGGCGGCGGTCCACAGGCTTCGCATCCTCGCCGCGTCGCCCGCGTCGAGCCCTTCGGTCGAAAGGAAGCCGCTGATCTGCGGATCGGTGCAGAGCCTCGTGACGGACTCCATGAGGAGGACGGAGTCCCTCTCCACCGCCAGCGACTGCATCTGCTGCAGCACGGCGGGCAGCACGGCGTGCCCCTGCGCCAGCACCAGGCCGATCACCTTGCGCCAGAGGTGATCGAAAACCGCCTTGTCCCGAGCCGCCAGACGGTCTCGCAGCGAGAGGAGAGAGACGAACCGCGAGAGCGCCTCCTGCCCGCCGACGTACGCGATGGCATCGAGAGCGCCGATCACCTCGAGCGGTTCGTACCTCTGCGGCTGGGACACGACAGTGACGAGCGCCTCGAGCGCTCCCTGATCCTTGCCCTGCGCGAGAGTCCCCAGCCCCAGGATCGCACCGAGCCGCAGCTCGCGCTCCTCGCTCGACTCGAGGATCTTGAGGTAGAAGCCCCTGACGACCGTGCGGACCTCGGCGTCGGCGGGCATGGCGTTCAGCCCGCTCACGCAGGCGCGCCGCAGCTCCATGCGAGCGGCCTTCGAGTTGTCGCTCCCGTCTCGCTCCTCGAACAGCGAGATGAAGAGATTCGCCGTGTCGCGGCTGAGCTGGCTCCTCGTCAGCTCGCCGAGCGCGGCGGTGCAGGCGGCGAGCAGCTCCAGGTCTCCCTTCTGCCTGGCTCTCGACAGGATCGTCTCGACATGCTGGCGAGCGGCCACCAGGCGCAGCGACCCCGTCGTCCGAACGAGCTCCAGAACCTCGCTGCGCACGATCTGGCTGGACGATCGGTCGCTCTCCGCGTCCACCAGGATCTCCAGCCGCGCCGCGGCGAACTTCGAGAGGGGCTCGAGCAGATCCGGTCGATTCCCCAGGAGGGCGCGCTGCTTCCGCAGGGCGGCCATCGCTGCCAGGGACACCTCGGGTCTCTCGCTCGTGAGCAGCGTCCCCCGCGTCACATCGAGCAGGAGATGGAAGGCGCGCTCGAGGAGCTGGGCGCGGAGGGCTTCGGCTCCTCCCTGGGGCTCCTTAGCCTCGGGATCTCCAGCTGCCGAGATCTTCGCCTCCCGGATCCAGCCGGTGAACTCGGCCAGCGCAGCCACGGCCTCAAGCCTCAGCTCCTCTGCGCGGGCGGTCTGGAGGGCATCCTCCACGGCAGCGAGGATCCGCTCCGCATCCTGCGTCTCGCGCAGCCTGCCGATCGCCTGCCGCCACTGCGTCGCCGCCTCCTCGCTCACGATGCGCTGGCACTCCGCGAAGATCTCCGAGAGAGAGGCGTCCTTCTGCTCGTCCCACCAGCTCAACCACTTCTCCACCGATGAGAATGTGATGCGCAGCCGGGCGCGAATCTGCTTCACGATGAGGTCCGTGGATCGAGGATACGCCTCGCAGTGCCGCCGCACCGCTTCGAAGCCGTACTCGAGGAACCGCTTCCCGTCCACTCGCCACAGGACTCGGCTGACATCCTCGATCACGGCAGGCTCGGGCGGAGGGTTGTGGACCAGGCGCGTGCCGAGAGCATCGATCGTGGGCGTTCCGGTGGAATCTCCGATCGCAAGCGCGCGGCGCTCCCAGTCGACCAGCGCCTCGATCGCCTCCAGCACGGCGCCGCGGAAGGATCGATCGCCGCGGCCCAGGAGCGAGAGCAGCGCATCGCCGCAGCGCGGAAACGGCGGCCCTCCTGCAGCCGTGAGAAGCCCCATGGCCTCGACGATCCTGCGAGCCGCCGCCCCGGTGGTCTGAGCGGGCGCGGCGAGAGGATGCCGGCTGGGA
Source organism: Planctomycetota bacterium (assembly GCA_016928605.1). Taxonomy (GTDB): domain Bacteria; phylum Planctomycetota; class UBA8108; order UBA8108; family UBA8108; genus JAFGKN01. The sequence continues at coordinate 7,117 of JAFGKN010000387.1, forward strand.
TCGAGCTGCTCGAGCACGAGCTTGACGTGCTGAGCCCGCGCGGCCTCTCGCGAGGGCTCGTCGCCGGTCGTCGCCTGCAGGAGCGCGACGGCCGCCAGCGCTCCGCGCCGCTCGTCCGCTCCCTGGAGATGCTCGGGATCGAAGGCGAGTGGCGGAACCGCCTGCTGGCCGCTCGCGGCGGGAGCCGCTGCCACTCCTTCCGCCGCAGCGCTTGCCGGCGCGGCTTCGGCGGCCGCGTCGCGCTGGCTCGATGGACTCGATGGAGGAATCGCCTGCGGCTGCGCACAGACTTCCGCCGCAGCAGAGGACAGCTGCAACCAGATCAGAAGCGCTGTCGCCGGGAGGACAACCCCCGAGCCCGTCAGCGAAGTCCGCGACGTCGCCGCGGCCGTCCAGGCCGGACCGCTGATCCCGCGCGCGAAGCGCGGCGAGGCATCGCGGCGGCGACAAACGCCGCGTGGAAGGAGCGACGCGGATCCGCCGGCTCTGGAGCCGGCCGGAGCCGCGCCTGAGTTTCGCGATAGGCTCTTGGATCGCATCAGGATGGTCGCCCTGCCTGCCGGCGGGCCTGAGCCCCGCACGGCACCTCCGAGATTTCGACAGCCTGCAGACGCGGCGCCGCGCCGCCCGGCTCGCTGCCCTTCGACACCTCTGCGCTCTACGGGCCTCGGAAACGGGATCCGAGCCCGCGGCAAAGACTCAAGATGAGACGACCCGCCGGCGCATCGAGCCCGCTGCGTCCATCCCGTGCCTTGAAAACCCCCGGCACCTCCTGCGCGCCGGGGCCGCAAGACGCGTCGAGCCCATGACCGCAATCGCTACGCGCACGGCCGTTACCGGCAACGCTCGCTACATCCGCCGTTACCGGCAACGCTCGCTACATCCGCCGTTACCGGCAACGCTCGCTACATCCGCC
>JAFGKN010000002.1 GCA_016928605.1 Planctomycetota bacterium
GCTTTCGCCCGCCAGGTGCGTCGCGAATGCTCGACGATCAACTCCGTCAAGATCGCCTGCGCTTCGCTCCTTCCTGGCGGTCGAAATCGCTCGCCCAGGCAGCCGTGCTTTCTTGTATTCCCGCGGCGAAGATTCGCACAACAATTTGTGAAACCCGGCACTTAGATCCCCGCTTCGCGGCGCAGCACGTCGACCTTGTCGGTCTGCTCCCAGGTGTACTCGGGCTGGTTCCGCCCGAAGTGGCCGTACCGGGCGGTCTCCTTGTAGATGGGCCGCCTCAGGTTCAGGCTCTCTATGATGCCCTTCGGCTTGAGCGGGAAGTGCTTGCGCGTCAGCTTCTCGAGCGTCGCCTCGGGCACCTTTCCCGTGCCGAAGGTCTCCACCCGCACCGAGATCGGATCGGCGACGCCGATCGCGTAGGAGAGCTGGACCTCACAGCGCCGGGCCAGGCCGGCCGCGACGAGGTTCTTGGCGATGTAGCGCGCCATGTAAGCCGCGCTCCGGTCGACCTTGCTGGGGTCCTTGCCGGAGAAGGCCCCTCCGCCGTGGCGGCCCATCCCGCCATAGGTATCGGCGATGATCTTGCGCCCGGTCAGCCCCGTGTCGCCGTGAGGGCCGCCGACGACGAAGCGCCCCGTCGGATTGATGAAAAACTTCGTCTCGGCGTCCAGCAGATCCGCAGGTATGACCTTCTTGATCACCTTCTCGACGACCTGCGCCGCCAGCGTGTCATGATCGACCTCCGGCGTGTGCTGGGAGGAGATGATCACGGCATCGACGCGCACCGGCCGCTGGCCCTCGTACTCCACGGTCACCTGGGACTTTCCGTCCGGACGCAGGAAGTGCAGCTCGCCCGACTGCCGGCTCCTCGCGAGCTCCTCGACGAGCTTGCGCGAGAGCGTTATCGGCAGCGGCATGAAGTCGGCCGTCTCGTCGCAGGCATAGCCGAACATCATCCCCTGATCGCCCGCGCCCTGTTCCTTGAAGAGGCCCTGTCCCTCCGTGACGCCGATGGCGATGTCCTCCGATTGATTCTGGATGCTGTTGAGCACCGAGCAGGTCTCGAAGTCGAATCCCATGGCGGCGTCGGTGTATCCGATCTCGCGGATCGTCTCACGGACAACGATCGGTATGTCCACGTAGCAGGTGGTCGTGATCTCGCCGGCGACGAGCACGAGCCCCGTCGTGACCAGGGTTTCACACGCCACGCGACCGCTGGGATCCTCGCCGAGGACGGCATCGAGGATGGCGTCGGAGATCTGATCCGCCACCTTGTCGGGATGCCCCATGGTCACACTCTCGGACGTGAAGAGATTTCGTTCCGCCATTGAACACGACCTCTTGTTCTGTGGGTTGTCGGCACTCCGGAGGCTCGGGTCCGCATGCAGTGCCAGCCGCGGAGCGGCGGATTGTATCAACTTTCAGCGGGGAAAGAAAGCTGGTATCCGTGCCTCGATCCAGCCGGCGTGGCGCTCGGCGGCCCCCTGCAGGCGGCCGGTCAAGGCCCGTGCATCATCCCCCAGTCTCCGCCTGCGATCCGGCCCCCGCAGCAGATCGAGAACCCGTTCCTCCAGCTCCTCTGCGTCCCGGACGCACTCGACGGCATGTCCCTCGAGCAGGTAGGCGGCCTCGTCGCGGAAGTTCTCGTGATACGGCCCGAAGATCGTCGCCTTGCCGAGCCGTGTGGCCTCGAGCATGTTGTGGCCGCCGTGAGGAACCAGGCTGCCGCCCACGAAGACCAGATCGGCCGCTGCATAGAATCTCTCGAGCTCGCCCAGCGTGTCGACGACCACGGTGACATCTCCCCCTAGCTCTCCACCGCTGGCCTCGGCCAACCGGCTCCAGCGCAGGAGCCGACGGTCGCTCTCCCAGCTCGCCAGCTCCGCGCCGCTCAGCCTCTCGACGTGCCGCGGCGCGAGTATCAGCCGGATGCCGGGCTCCGCTGCTCTCCAGGCCGGCAGGAGGCCGCAGAGCAGACGCTCCTCCCCTGGATGCGTACAACCCGCCACCAGCAATGTGAATCCCCCCTCGGCGGGCCAGCCGAGCCGCCGGCGCGTCTCGCTCCCGTCGCCCGCCTCGGCCGGCGCTCTCCGGTCGTACTTCAGGTTGCCGAGCACCTCGATGCGCTCGGAGGGCACGCCCGCCCGGCGGAATCGCTCGGCGTACTCGACGTTCTGGACTCCGGCGGCGTGAAGCCTGCGAAAGAGGAACCGGCTCAGCGGCCCCCCGCGCTCGTAGCGACGGCAGGAGCGCTCCGTCATGCGGCCGTTGGCCACGAGCACCGGGATGCCGCGCAGCCTCGAGGAGAGCAGGAAGACCGGCCACAGCTCGAGCTCCAGCAGCACGATGGCCTGCGGGCGCAGACGCCTCAGGGCGCGTCCGACGCTGATGCTCCAGTCGACGGGCGCGTAGAACACGAGCCGCCGGGGAAAGCGCTTCCGGGCGACCTCCATCCCGGTGAACGTCGAGACCGAGATCACCACATCCCACTCCGGATGCCGGCTGGCAAACGCATCGACGAGCGGCTCCGCGAGCTGCGCCTCGCCCACCGAGACGGCGTGCACCCAGAGGCAGGGCGCATCGCCCTCGCGCAGGGGAAAGCCCCAGAACTTCCTCCAGAGACCGCGCCGGAGCTTCGGCCGCGTGAGCCCCCGCGAGACGACGAGATAGACGATCGCCAGCAAGGGGGACAGGAGGATCTGGAGCAGACCTATGGTCCCGAGCGCGAAGAGATCCACGGTCCTGGAGGCGCATCCAGCGGCCGGCTCCGGAGCGCAGGGTTTCATGGGTCACTTACCCAGGCCGCAGCACCGCTTGTATTTCTTTCCACTGCCGCAGGGGCAGGGACTGTTCCGTCCGATCCTGGGATCCTTGTTGACGATCGGCTTGACCGGCCCCTGCTGGCTGGGATCGGAGGCCTGCTCCTGGAGCGTCGGGCCCCGGCCTTCGAGCGCGGACGCCGCCTCATCGTGACGGCACTGGGCGTTCTCCAGCTGATTCTGGCTCTGCAGCCGCTCCTCGTCCTCTTCACGGACCTGTACGCGAAGGACCAGTTGAGAGACCGAGGCCCGCAGGTTCTCGATCATCTCCTGGAACATGTCGTAGCCCTCTTCCTTGTAGGCGACCTTGGGATCCTTCTGTGCGTACGAGCGAAGGCCGATACTCGCCCGCAGCTGGTCCATGGCGTGGAGATGGTCTTTCCACTTGTCGTCCAGCTCCAGCAGCAGGATGAAGCGCTCCACGCGGTTCATCGACTCGGCTCCGAGCCGCCGCCGCTTGTCCTCGTAAATCTCGTCGAACTTCGACAGGATCCTCTCCTCGATCTCCGGGACCTGCGCTTCGGCGTTGCGGCCGCCGTCGATGCTCAGGTCATCGATGGTGAAACCGTAGCTGATCCGCAGCCAGTGGTTGATCTCCCTGGCGGTATCGACCGGCTCCGGCGCATCATCGCCCATCGCAGGCGCGAACTCGGCCTCCTTCGCCTGGGTTATGAAACCGAGAACCCGGCTGCGCACCGTCTCGACCATCATGTTGCGGATCATGTCGCCGAGGTTGTCCCCCTCGAGAATCGCCTGGCGCTGGTCGTAGACGATCCCCCGCTGCTCGTTCATCACGGAGTCATACTCCAGGAGGTTCTTGCGGATCTCGAAGTGATAGGCCTCCACCTTCTTCTGCGCCCGCGCGATGGACTTCGTGACCCAGGGGTGCGAGATCTCCTCTCCTTCCTTCATCCCCAGCCGCTTGAGGATGGCGCTCACGCGGTCCGAGGCGAAGCGCCGCATGAGGTCGTCCTCGAGGCACAGGAAGAACTTCGAGGATCCGGGATCTCCCTGGCGAGCACAGCGGCCGCGGAGCTGGTTGTCGATGCGGCGCGCCTCGTGCCGCTCCGTTCCGATCACGTGAAGCCCGCCCTTCTCCGCCACTCTCTCGCCGAGGATGATGTCCGTCCCTCGGCCCGCCATGTTCGTCGCGATGGTCACACGGCCTGGCTGCCCCGCCTCCTTGATGATCTCCGCCTCACGAGCGTGCTGCTTGGCGTTGAGCACGTGATGCTGGATGCCCCGCCTCTTCAGCATGCCCGCCAGCAGCTCCGACTTCTCGATGGATGTCGTGCCCACGAGGATGGGGCGGTCCTGGGAGTTGATCTCGACGATCTCCTCGACGATGGCGTGATACTTCTCGCGAGCGGTGCGGTAGACGACATCGCCGTGGTCCAGACGGCAGATCGGCCGATTCGTCGGGATGCTGACGACGTCGAGCTTGTACGTGTGATCGAACTCGCCCGCCTCGGTCATCGCAGTGCCCGTCATCCCCGACAGCTTCTCGTAGAGCTTGAAGAAGTTCTGCAGGGTGATCGTCGCGAGCGTCTGGTTCTCGCGGCGGATCGTCAAGCCCTCCTTGGCCTCCACGGCCTGATGGAGACCTTCGCTCCAGGTCCGGCCCTCCATCAGGCGGCCGGTGAACTCATCGACGATGACCACCTCTCCATCGCGGACGACATAGTCGACGTCCCTCTTGAAGACATGCTGCGCCTTGAGGGCCTGCTCGATGAGATGTGGCCACTCCATGTCCTTTCCGACGTAAAAGCTCTTGACCCCCACCATCGACTCGGCCTTCTCGATGCCCGCCTCGGTCAGCAGGATCGAGCGCTCCTTCTCCTTGACGTCGAAATCCTGGCCCCTGCGCAACCGCTTGCCGACGCGGTTGGCGACGTAGTACTTCTCGGTCGAGAGCTCTGCCGGACCCGAGATGATCAGCGGAGTCCGCGCCTCGTCGATCAGGATGCTGTCCACCTCGTCGACGATCGCGTAGTGCCTCCGCTTCTGCACCTGATCCCGCACGTCGGTCTTCATGTTGTCGCGGAGGTAGTCGAAGCCGAACTCGTTGTTGGTGCCGTAGGTGATGTCGCAGACATACTGCGCCTGGCGCTCCTGGCTATCCATCTCGCTCTGGATCGCGCCGGCCGTCATCCCCGCGCCCTCGTAAACGGGCGCCATCCAGTCGCGGTCGCGCTGCGCCAGGTAGTCGTTGACGGTGACGATGTGGACGCCTCTCTGAGGGAGGGCGTTGAGGTAGGCGGAGAGCGTGGCCACCAGCGTCTTCCCCTCGCCGGTCGCCATCTCCGCGATCTTCCCCTGGTGGAGGACGATGCCGCCGATGATCTGCACGTCGAAGTGGCGCATGGGGACGCCGGTGCTCGTCCTGAGGTTCCGGCGCGCCGACTCGCGCACCGCGGCGAACGCCTCCGGAAGGAGATCGTCGACGGTCGCCCCCTCGGCCAGCCGGTGGCGGAACTCCTCTGTCTTGCCCTGCAGCTTCTCGTCCGATAATGCCTGCATCTCCGGCTCGAAGCTGTTGACGGCCTCGACCTGGCGCCGCAGGTCCTTGACGAGCCGCTCGTTCCGCGAGCCGAAGATCTTCGTGAGGACGCGGTTGACGGCCGATATCGGGTTGATCATGGCAGGTTCGCGATGGATTCCTGAGATCGCAACTGTTCCGCGCAGCGCAGCGGGGTGAGAACCGCCGGGTTTCCCGGGCATTCCTCCACGCCCTGCGCTCGAGCAGCGCTGGACGGGCCTGCAGCGGCCGGAGAACCTCCGGGCTTCTGCGGTGGGCTTGATCCCGGCTTCGCCGCAGCCGCACTGCGTCAGGCATTCCCGCTGGACTGTCGCGTGAGATCTCGGCTAAGAGCCCATTTCAGCAGGCCCTCCGTGGGCCCGAGGCCGAGCAAGACAGCAGAAGGCGAGGAGCGCGAATGAGGCGATCTGGACGGAGTTGATCGTCGATTGAGTCGGGCGGAGCATTCTGTCGTCGTGGCCGGCCGAAACCTGGATGGCCTACTGAAATAGGCTCTAAGGTTCGCGGGGATTATAGCACGGTGCGCGCGGCTCTCCAACCCGCCGGGAATGCGCTCACCCGAGCGGCGCTCCACGCCGCTCACGAGGGAGCGATCGGCGGTCTCCGCTCCTCGATCCCCGCCATCGACGCTCCCGCGGTTCTTCTCTTGCCACCCGCGAGCCGCTGGACTACGCTCTGGAGCATGGAGTCGCTCGATTCTTGGCTCGGCTCTTTCCTCGCCTACCTTGAAGTGGAGCGAGGTTTCTCGCCCCACACGGTGGCGGCCTACGGGCAGGATCTCCGGAGCTTCCTCGGTTTCCTCGCCGGTGAGCAAATCCGCTCCCCCTCGGAGATCGGAGAGGGCGAGGTGTTCCAGTTCCTGGTGGTGGAGCGGAGACGGGGCCGCGAGGTCTCCTCCGTGCGCCGCAGCCTCTCCTCCGTGAAGTCCTTTCTCCGCTTCCTCGTCCGCGAGAGAGCCATCGCCGAGAACCCCGCCACCGGCATCGAATCGCCCCGCATGTGGCAAACCCTGCCTTCCGTGCTCGAGGTCGAGGAGGTCGAGAGGCTGCTGGCCGCCGTCGATGAGGACGCTGCGCGCTATCCGCGGAGGGACCGGGCGATCCTGGAGCTGGCCTACGCGACGGGGCTGCGGGTGGGCGAGATATGCCAGCTCAAGACGACCGACCTCAGGCGCGATCTGGGCATCCTCTGCTGCCTCGGAAAGGGCTCGCGCGAGAGGGTCGTCCCGGTGAGCGAGACCTGCTGGAAGGCCGTCGCCGCGTACCTCGAGGCGGAGAGGCCGCGGCTCCTCCGGGGGCGCGCCACCGAGATCCTGTTTCTCACCCGCGGAGGGAACCCGCTCGGCCGTGAAGTCGTGGCCGCCATGATCTGCAAGTATGCCCGCCGGGCAGGGCTTCCGGGCAGGATCACGCCCCACACCCTCCGCCACTCGATGGCCACGCATCTCCTGCGCGGCGGAGCCGACCTGAGAACCGTGCAGGAAATCCTCGGCCACGTGAAGCTCGAGACGACCGAGATCTACACGCACGTCGAGCGATCGGAGCTGAAGGAGGCCCACCGCAAGTACCATCCCCGCGGCTGAGCCGCCTGTTCCTGCGGAGGGGAGGATCTACACGCGGTCGTACTTCAGCATCGTGAAGCCCAGGCGGATGAAGTCGCCCTCGCGCAGGCGCGCCTGCTTCACGCGGTCGCCGTTGACGACCGTGCCGTTGGAGCTCTCCAGGTCGATGATGACATGGTGATCGCCATCCTCGACGATCTGGCAGTGGCGCCGAGACACCTTGTTGTCTGTGAGGTGGAGGTCGGTCTTCGGCGAGCGCCCGATATCGAAGCTCTTCTTGCCTCCCAGCGTCAGCCGCCTGCCGCGGTCGCTCCCGTCGATGACGACGATGGCCGGCATCGATCGCGCCGTCTTCGTGATGATGCCGCCGACCTTCGCCTGGGCGTCTTCCTCGTTCGAGTCGGGCGCAGAGGATGCGAGGCGCCCCACCGCCTGGGCGTCGTCGACGAGGTCGAACCGGATCTTCACGTCGCCGACCTGGAGCTCATCTCCAGAGTGGATCTCGGACTTCTCGATGCGCTCGCCGTTGAGCAGCGTGCCGCGCTTCGAACCGAGGTCGTAGACCAGGTAGTTCTTTTCGCTGCAGTAGATCCGGAAGTGGTTGAACGCGACCGAATCATCCTTGAGGCAGATGTGATTGCCCTGGGCTTTCCCTGCTTCGAAGACGCTGAGATTCTTCAGGAGGATCTGCTTTCCCCGCTCCGTTCCGTCCAGAATCGTCAGGCAGCCGACTTTCATGACTCCACGCTGCAGTTCGTCACGCCTTCCACCGCTCGAGGCAGGAAACCGGGACGACGCCTTCAGGCTCCTCGGGCCCTCACCGCTCCAGCCGAGATGCCCCTTCGGAGCGGGAGAGAGAGCCGGAGATAGAACCGGACTCTTGAGGCCGGAGAAGTCTAATCCACGCTCCGTAGACGGGCAAACCAGCCGTCCGGGAACATCACCGGCGGTGCGGCTCCGGCGGGGAGGGGCGAGGCGGAGAAGGTGAGCCGCGCGCCCCAAACGGAGTACTTATGTGTGGGGACCAAGTAAAAAGGTTTGGGTAGAAAGAGAGCGACGCACGGCTCACATCGGCAGAATTGCAAAAGGCTCGCCAACGCCAGCAAAATCCACAATTCAATACATCTCCGAGAGTTAGAAGAATGGCCGGGAACGCCTGGAGATAGACGGCGGGCGGACGGTGCACCAAAACGAGTCGCCAGCGCGGGGTAATCCCTGAAACTATTTCTGCTTCAGCACTTAAGGAGCCCGGCCTGTGCTTCCATTTGGAGCCTGGGCTTAGAGCCCATCTCAGTAGGCGCTCCGTGGGCCGGAGGCCGAGCGAGGAGCCGGCGGGCAAGGGTGAGCCGCGAGCTGGCGCAGCGGCGATCCGACGACGCGATCGGGCGGAGAGTATCGTGGAGGGTGAGCCGCGAGCTGGCGCAGCGGCGATCGCGACGACGCGATCGGGCGGAGACCGAGGCCGACGAGGAGGAGGCCGAGGGGTGGAGGGTGAGCCGCGAGCGAAGCAAGGGACGGCCGGGGCCGCGGCCTGCGAGACGCGTGGTGGGAGATCGCCGAGCCCAGGAGCAAGAGGGCTTGGCGCCGGCTGGAAGGGAGAGGGAAAAAAGGCCCGTTTCTCCGCGAGAAACGGGCCAGTGGAACGTGGGTTGGGGGCGTTGTTCTCTCGAAGAGCTCCTGGATGCAACCCTTCTCACGCGCAGGCCGCCGGCGGCGCCCGCCGGCATCCCTCGACACGCCCCTCCCCCGAGATGTGATCGCTGATCGCGCTGGACCGCCTCTCCCGCTCCTGCGCGGAGCGAGAAAAGCGAGGCAGCCGGCACCTTCATTCTCACCTCAACCTGAACCCCGGCTGCCTCAGCCGATTCCGACGGCCCCCAGACCCGGGAAGCTCCCGGCCCGGCGGCGCTGCGCTTACCGGAAGCTCTCCGCAGACTCTGCGGCCCCCGAGCCGCAGGCGGAGAAGAGTAGGACGAAACGCGAGAGCCGTCAAGCGCCGCACCGCGGAGCCCGGCCTGCAATGCCCGTGCCTGCCCGGGGCGCGAGGCCCGCGCGCGAAGCCCCCCCATCAGGCGCAAAACCCTCCGCGCCGGCCGCCGCCGGCTCGTCCTTGAAGCGGAGCATTCTTGATGCGTTTCGCCCCGAGCGCGCTTAGAATCCATCTATCCGTGGACTGGCCGTGCGCTGACGGTTGAGAATCCCGCGTCTCGCTCGGGCTCCCGGAGAGGAGAGGCATCGGGAGGAGCGGGGCCCTCTGCGGGCATCCGCCGGCGCGTTTCTCCGGATTTCTGGTGGCCACTGCGCCTGTAACGATGCGCGTCGATCCGCTCTTTCTGCTGTCCACCGCCATCTTCGCCCTCCTCGGACTGCTCCTGGGCCTCTTCCTGTGGCACCATCCGAGGATCCGCGAAAACGGCTGGGTCCAGGCCAGCGCCGCTGCAGGCGTCTCGGCGGCCGCCGCTCTCGTGCTCAGCCTCTCCGCCCCCTGTTCGTCGCAGATCTCCGCCCATCGCGCCGGCGCGGAGGCGTTCATCTTCTTCGCCGCATCGCTCCCCTACCTCCCCCTCCTGGTCTACATCGGCGTCTTTCAGTTCGGCCGGCTCATCGAGCACGTCACGTCTCCGGGGCGCGCTGACGACCCGCGCCGCAAGCGGACGCCCTCCCTGAAAGAGGAGTGGAACGAGATCCAGGTCCACCTCGAAGCCCTGAGCCGTCATCCGATCGACCCCCACCACCGGCGCCGCCTCGCGGAATGCTACCTGCGGCTCGGCCTCATCGACTCGGCCATCGCCGAGCTCCGCAAGGCGATCTCTTGCACCGACCGCGGCTACGATCATGCGTACGTGATCTTCAAGGCGGCTCACCTCATCGCCGACGGCAAACAAGATGTGCCCGGGGCGCTGCCCCTTCTCCGCCGCCTTGTCCGCCTCTACCCGAAGAGCTACTTCGCGGCCTATGCGCGTCGCATCATCAACCAGCACGAGGCGCACCATCCCCGCGGGCCCGAGCGGAGGAATCCGTCTGCCATAGGCGACTGAGCGGAGAGCATCCACCTGCATCCGCGGCCCGCGGAAGGCCGCCGAGAAGTCCGCGCGGGAGCTCCTCGCGGGCTCTCATTCGAGCCGGATCACCCTGGCCCAGAGGATGCCCTCGCAGGCCTCGAGGTCACCGACCACTTCCGCGGGAGGATCGCTATCGAGGTTGAGCAGAGCGATCGCCGTGCCACCCGTCTTGTCGCGGCCGAGCGACATGTACGAGACGTTGATGCGGTGCGATGCCACCACGTGCCCGATGACCTCGATCATGCCGGGCCGATCGATATTCGCGGAGATCAGGAGCGTCCCTTCGAGCACGGCGTCGAACTGGTACGCGTCCAGCGATACGAGCCGGAGACCGCGGCGCCCCCGCCTCGCGCCGCCGACCTCGCGCGAGGAGTGGCTGTCGACCAGCTCGACCTTGAGCATGTTGGCGAAGTAGCGCCCGCTGCCCTCGCTGCGCTCCTCCACCGCCAGCCCCTGGTCCTGGGCGATCACTCGTGCGTTGACCTGGTTGACGGGCTGGACCGAGCGATCCTCCATGAATCCCTTCAGCACAGCCGCCGTGATGTAGCTCTGGGCCTTCTCGTCGAAGTCCGGTCCGAAGTACTTGATGACGATTCTCTCGGGCTGGCCTTCCAGAAGCTGGGCGTGGATCTGCCCCAGGTGGTAGGCGAGCTGTCCGTAGGGCTCCAGCTTCTCGCGGACCTCGGGGTCCAGGATGACGGCGTTGACCGGGGTATGGAGCTTCCCATGCAGCAAATAATCGACCACCAGGTGAGCCGCGGCCAGCGCCACGTTCTCCTGAGCCTCCCTCGTGGACGCGCCGAGATGGGGGGTCACGACCACCTTGGGGTGTTCCACCAGGCGCCGGTCCGTGGGCGGCTCGGAGGAGAAGACATCGACGGCCGCGCCGGCGAGCCGGCCGCTGTCCAGAGCTTCGATCAGCGCATCCTCATCGACGATGCCGCCGCGCGCGCAGTTGATGAGACGGCATCCGGGCCGGATCTTCGAAAAGACGCTCCTGCCGATCAGGCCCATCGTCCCGGCTCCCTTGGGAACATGAACGGTGAGGACGTCGACCTCGCCGGCGAGATCATCGATGCTGTCGGTGAGCTCAATTCCCATCTCCTCCGCCAGATGCTGGGAGACGTAAGGATCATGGCCCAGCACCTTGAATCCCAGCCCCTGCGCCATCTTCACGACGTGCCGGCCGATCTTGCCCAGGCCCACGACGCCCAGCGTCTTGCCCTGGACCTCCACCCCGACGTACTTCGAGCGCTCCCACTCCCCGGACCTGAGCGAGACATGAGCCTGCGGGATGTTGCGGCAGAGGGCGAGGATCAGCCCTATCGTGTGCTCGGCCGCGGAGCGCACGTTTCCCTCCGGGATATTCTGCACGGCGACGCCGCGGCGCGTCGCGTGATCGACGTCGACGTTGTCCACCCCCACTCCAGCCCGGACCACGAGCTCCAGAGATGGCGCAGCGTCGAGGAACTGCTTGTCGACCTTCGTGGCGCTGCGCACGATGACCGCACTCGCCTTCTCCGCGGCCTTCAGCTTCTCCTGGAGCGGGAGCCCCGGCCTGTAGTCGATCTCGATCTGGCCGCTCTCGCGGAGGATTTGCAGGGCATCCTCGTTCAACTTGTCGGGTATGAAGACCAGCTTCTTGACTGTCATGAATCAGACTGTTCCAAAAGCAAGGGTTACGTTGTGACCGCCGAAACCGAACGAGTTCGACAGCGCCGTGCGCAGCTCGGCGCGACGCGGTTGGTTGGGGACATAGTCAAGATCGCACTCCGGGTCGGGGGTGATGTAGTTGATCGTTGCGGGGACGAGCTGGTGGTGGAGGGCCAACAGGGTCACGACGCACTCGACGGCTCCCGAAGCACCCAGCAGATGCCCCATCTGCGACTTCGTCGAGCTCACCATCAGAGAGTCCGCATGAGGGCCGAACGCCGTCCGGATCGCCTTCGTCTCCATGGCATCATTGAGCTGCGTCGACGTGCCGTGGGCGTTGATGTAGTCGACTCTCTCGGGATCCAGACTCGCCTCCTTCATGGCGAGCTGCATGGCGCGGGCCGCCATCTTGCCGTCGGGCTCCGGCGCGGAGATGTGATACGCGTCGTCGGTCATCCCCAGCCCGAGGACCTCTCCGTAGATCCGGGCTCCTCGCCTTCTCGCCCTCTCGTATTCCTCGAGGACCAGAGCCCCCGCCCCCTCCCCCAGGACGAAGCCGTCGCGGTCGAGACTGAACGGACACGAGGCCCTCTTGGGATCATCATTGCGCCTCGACAGCGCCCGGATGGCGCAGAAGCCGCCCAGCCCCATGATGGAGACCGTGGCCTCCGAGCCCCCCGACAGCACGACATCCGCGTCGCCGTACTGGATGGCCCGCACGCCCATCGCGATGCCGTGCTGCCCCGAGGCGCAGGCGGAGGAGACCGCGAAGTTGGGCCCCTCGAGCTGCAGCCGGATGGCGATCTGGCCCGCGGCAGCGTTGACCATCAGCTTGGGGATGAAGAAAGGGCTGATGCGGTTCGGTCCCCGCTCCATGGCGGTCCGGTGGGACGTCTCGAGCTCGATCAGCCCTCCGATCCCGGACGCCCAGATGCACCCGA
>JAFGKN010000388.1 GCA_016928605.1 Planctomycetota bacterium
TCCAAGGACGATCGATTCACCGCGGGGCCGCGGAGGACGCGGAGGGGAAGGCGCTCTTCTCCGTGTCTCCGCGCCTCCGTGGTGACTTCTTCTTCTTCTTCTTCTTACCCAGTCCGAGACCGAGTGCGGCGCGGCTCAGCGCGCGTGCTTCCTGTAGTGCTCGATCAGGGCGCGCGTCGACGCATCGTGCTGGCCGGGCCGGGCATCCGGCCTCAGCTCGGGGAGGATGACCCTCGCGAGCTGCTTGCCGAGCTCGACTCCCCACTGGTCGAAGGAGTTGATGTTCCAGATCACTCCCTGGACGAACACCTTGTGCTCGTACATGGCGACGATCATTCCGAGGGTGCGCGGATCCAGCCGGCGCAGGAGAATCGAGTTGGTCGGCCGGTCGCCTGGAAAGACCTTGTGAGGCAGGAGCGCCTGGATCTCTTCGCCGTCGAGGCCCTGTGCCTCGAGATCGCGCCGCGCTTCCTGCTCGGTCTTTCCACGCATCAGCGCCTCGGTCTGAGCGAAGAAGTTGGCCATCAGCTTCGCGTGGTGATCGCCGACAGGGTTGTGGCTTTCCATACAGGCCAGGAAGTCCGCCGGGACCAGCTTGGTCCCCTGGTGGATGAGCTGATAGAAGGCGTGCTGGCCGTTGGTGCCGGGCTCTCCCCAGATGACCGGCCCGGTGGAGCTGTCGGAGCCCAGCGTCTTGCCGTCCACGGTCACCCTCTTGCCGTTGCTCTCCATGTCGAGCTGCTGGAGGTATGCCGGCAGCCGGTGGAGATACTGGTCGTAGGGCAGGACCGCATGGGTCTCGGCACGGAAGAAGTTGTTGTACCAGACGCCCAGGAGAGCCATCAGCACGGGGATGTTGCGGCGGAGGCTGGCCGTGCGGAAATGCTCGTCGATGTCGTGCGCACCCTCGAGCATCTCCTCGAACCGGTCCATGCCGATGCTGAGGGCGATGGGAAGGCCTATGGCGCTCCACATCGAGTAGCGGCCTCCGACCCAGTCCCAGAACTCGAACATGTTGGCGGTGTCGATTCCGAAGCGGCTCACCTCCTCGGCGTTCGTCGAGACGGCGACGAAGTGGCGAGCGACGGCCCGGGCCGCGCTCTCCGGCGACATCCCGTCGACCAGCCAGGCCCGCGCCGTCCGCGCGTTCGTCAGAGTCTCCTGCGTGGTGAAAGTCTTCGAGGCCACGACGAAGAGAACGCTCTCGCGGTCCACGAGACGAAGCGCCTCCTGGACGTGGGTCCCGTCGACGTTCGAGACGAAGTGGACGCGGGGGCCGCTGCGGCCGTAGGGCTTGAGCGCCTCCGTCGCCATGAGAGGACCGAGATCGGAGCCTCCGATCCCGATGTTGACGACATCGGCGACGGCTTTGCCCGTGTGCCCCTTCCAGCGTCCGCTTCGGACTGCTTCCGTGAACTCCCGCATCCGGGCGAGGACTCTCCGCACCTCGGGCATCACGTCCTCGCCGTCGACCCGCACGGGTCGCCCGGACCGATTTCGCAGCGCGGTATGGAGCACCGCCCGCTTCTCGGTGACGTTGATCCGTTCCCCGGAGAACATCCTCGAGATGGCCTGGGGAACCTCCCTTTCCTCGGCGAGCCGCACGAGGAGATCGAGGGTCTCCTCGGTGATGAGGTTCTTGGACACGTCGAGGAAGAGCCGGTCTCCCAGCGACAGGGAGAACGTTTCGAATCTCCGCGCATCCCTCTCAAACTCTCGGCGCAGCCAGTACGGCTCGTGCTTCTCGAAGCATTCCCGGTAATGTTGCTCGAGCCGTTTCCAGGCGGGGCATTCGGTGGGTGAAGGCATGGATCTCCTCTTGCGTCGTCGACGATGAAGGCCGCCGGCGCCGGCGCCTACCGGCTGTGCAGCCAGCGTTCCAGACCCTCGGCGGGTTGATTCAGGATGTGCGGCGTCACCGCGAGCTCGTCAGTTCCCGCGGTCTCGGTGATCTTCTTGAGGAAATCCCTGTGGCCGCCGAGCTTGCTCCACAGGAGGTCCTTGAGCGTCAGGCCGACTTCGCGGGAGAGGTTGAGAGCCATCTCGATCGCTGCATCGTCGAGGAGGAGCCGGACTCCGCAGCTCCTCGCGAAATCCCCCTCGAACTCCCGCACGGCGACCTCGGCGAACTCGCGGCAGGCAGCATCCGGATCGCGGATGATCTCCTCGAGACGCAGAGCCGGGTGCTCGATCAGACGCGCCGTGACGGCGAACGCCCGGACGGCGGTGCTGGGCAGGTAGAACTTGAAGTCTCTCAAGCAAGACTCGAGAACGGTCATCAGACCGCGCGCTCCCGTCTTTTCCTTGTGAGCCTTTTGGGCTATGAGCCGCAGCGCACCATCCGCGAAGGCCACCTCGATCGAGTAGCCCCGGAAGTTTTCGTAGTACTGCTGCAGGATGGAACCTTCCGAAGTCCTCAGGATGTCAAAAAGCTCGTCGACGTCAAGGTCGTCGAGGGCGACGCGGACGGGAAGACGTCCGATGAACTCGGGCTCGAAGCCGTAGTCGATGAAATCCCTGGTCGATGCACGAGCCAGCACGCTCTTGCTCTTGGTCTCATCCTCTTCCTCCTCCCCGGTCCTGCCCGCAGATGCGAAGCCGACGTTGCGCTCGCTAAGCCGTTTCTCGACGATCTCGTGGAGGCCCGAGAATGCGCCGCTGACGACGAACAGGACGTGCCGGGTGTTGATGGTTCTCTTGGCGACGGCGCCCTGGCGCATCTGCATGAGGTCCTGGAACTGGGAGCCCAGGTCAAACGGATTGCGCAAAGAGACCTCGGTATCCTCCATCAGCTTCAGCAGCGCGACCTGAACGCCCCGTCCGCTCGGATCCCGACCCGTCGGCGTGGGGGCGCTGGCGATCTTGTCGATCTCATCGAGGAAGATGATGCCGTGGGACGCCAGACGATGCCTCTTCCCCGAAAGGCGGTAGAGCTCGCGAACGAGGTCCTCGACGTCTCCGCCGACGTAGCCGGTCTCGCTGAACTTCGTGATGTCGGCCTTGACAAACGGGACGCCGATGAGCTGGGCGAGGATCCGGATCAGGTAGGTCTTTCCCACACCCGTCGGGCCGAGCAGGATGACGTTCTGCTTGACGTAGTCGATATCGTCCTCGCCCGTCTTCGCCTTTCTGGCGTAGGCTCCTTGCACATGGTTGTAGTGGTCGCACACGGCGACGGCGAGCGTTCGCTTCGCCTCGTCCTGCCCTATGACGTAGCGATCGAGATGCGCCTTCACGTCCGTCGGCCTGAGGGAGAACCGTGAAATTTCCTCCGGGGGCTTCCCCTCGTCATCGTCCGGCGGGCTCTCGGAGGTCTGCGCCCCCGCCGGGGAGGCTGCATTGCCGAGGGGGATGGTGAAGATGTCGGCGCCGAACTTCTCCTTGAAAAAGCCCTGGATCTCTTCTCGAATCTCCTCCACCGTCTTGGCGGGTTTCTTTGGCTCGTTCATAGGCATTCTTATATCATCGGCGGGCGCTTGGCGCATGGTCAAATGAACCCTCCAGGCCTCTCCTGCCGCGCGGGACCGCGCCTCGATCCGGCTGCGGCGGGGTTGCGCTGCAGAGGCCGGGAACCCCACTGCTGGCGAAGGAGGCCGGCGAAGAGTGAGCGAACGATTGAGAGTCGTGGCCATCGAGCCCTACTACTGGCACTCGCATCGCATGTTCCTCGAGGGGTACCGCAAGTACTCCCGCCATGAAGTCGAGATCTGGGACCTCCCCGCCCGGAAGTGGAAGTGGCGCATGCGGGGCGCCGCCTATCACTTCGCCGAGAAGGCCCGCCAGGCGCCGCCGGGGCGGCTTCCCGACGTGATCTTCGCCTCCGACTTCCTCAACCTGGCCGACTGGCGTGCTCTGAGCCCGCCCGCCTACCGCAACCTCCCCGCCATCCTCTACTTTCACGAGAACCAGCTCACTTATCCTCTGTCGGACTCGGCTCCCGTCGACTACCACTACGGCTGGATCAACCTCAGCTCCGCCCTCGCCGCCGACGAGGTACTCTTCAACTCCAGCTTCCACCGGGAGCGCTTCCTCGCCGAGGTCGAGCGCGTTCTGTCTCTGATGCCCGATCACGTGCCGGAAGATCTCGTGCCGCGCCTCCGGGAGAGGTCGGCCATCGTTCCTGTCGGCATCGATTTCGAGCCGCATGAAGCACTGCGAGGGAAGCACAGGCCATGGTCATCCCCTCCGCCGGCCATCGTCTGGAACCACCGGTGGGAGTACGACAAGGATCCGCAGAGCTTCGTCGATGCTCTGCTTCAGCTCCGCGACCGCGGGCTCGACTTTCGCGTGGTGATCTGCGGCGAGTCGTTCGGAAGATCCCATCCCGCATTCGATCTGGCCTCGGTCGAGCTGAAGGAGAAGCTTGTGCACCTGGGTTTCTTCCCATCCGCGGAGGCATACCGCGAAGCCGTCGCCGGTTGTGACATCGTCGTCTCCACGGCGCGCCATGAGTTCTTCGGGGTCTCGGTGGTGGAGGCCGCCTTCCTCGGCTGTCTGCCAGTCCTCCCCAATGCGCTCAGCTATCCCGAGATCATCCCTCCTCATCTACATCCTCTGTTTCTGTACGAGAAGCGGTCGGACTTTCCTGAGTTTCTCGCGCGCTTCCTCGCCGAGCCCCCTCTGGCCTTCGCCGATGATGTGAGGGAGGCGATGGGCCGCTTCCACTGGCGCCGCCTCGCGCCGGTCCTCGACGCGAGAATCGAGCAGATCAGCCGCCGGGCCTGACGTTCTCCCGGCCGCTCGCCGCGCGCCGTCACTCTCCGTCGTCCAGGGGAGAGCCGCGCTCGAGCTTGTCGAGGCGGCTCTGGAACTCCTCGCACCGCTTCTGGAGATCGGCGATGCTCTTGCGGAACTCGGGGAGATTCTCGATTTGCGCGTAGGCTCGGCGGGCCAGGCCAGCGGGCAGCGCCGGAGAGCCGATCAGGATCTCGCCCGCCTTGACGTCCTTCATGATGCCCGCCTTGGCGCCGATGATCGCGCGCGCTGCAACCTTCACGTGCCCCGCGATGCCGGCCTGGCCGGCGACGGTGACGTACGCGCCGAGCTCGACGGATCCCGAGAGGCCGACCTGTGCGACGAGGAGGCAGTGGGGGCCCACCTTGCAGTTGTGGGCGATCATCACCAGGTTGTCGATCTTGGAGCCGCGCCCCACGACCGTCGCATCGAGGGCGGCCCGGTCGACGGTGCTGTTGGCGCCGATCTCCACGTCGTCCTCGATGATCACGCGGCCGACCTGCGGGATCTTTCGATGGACGACGGGCTCGCGGGGATCCTCGCGCTTCTCCTGGGTGAAGCCGTAGCCGTCAGCCCCGATCACGACGCCGCTGTGAAGGATGACGCGGCTGCCGATGACGGCGGAATGGTAGACATGAACGCCGGGATAGATGCGGCAGTGCTCGCCGATCGTCGAGCCGTCGCCGACCGTGACGAGGGGGTAGACCTCGGTGCCTTCGCCGATCCGCACACCGTCGCCGATCCAGGCTCCCGGGCCGATGCCCACGCCGCGGGCGATATGGCAGCTCCGCCCTATGTGGGCCTCCGGCGATACCTCGGAGAAGATGCGCTGATAAGGACGGATGAGCTCGACGACTCTGCCCCACGAGACCGCCGGCTGCGAGACGCGGATGACGCTGAGCCCATGCGGAGCCGGGGAGTCCGGTCCCATGACCACGGCGCCGGCGGCGGTCTTCTCGAGATCCTTGCGGTACCGGTCGTTCTCGAGATAGGAGATGTCTGCAGCGGTGGCGCTCCGGAGGGAGGCCACGCCGGAGATCTTCCGCGCGGCGTCTCCATCGAGCCGTCCCTGGATGTGAGCGGCGATGTCCGCGAGGAGGAAGCTCGTTTCCATAAGCGCGCCAGTTTAACGGATGGATGGCGGAAATCCAGCCGCCGCCGCCGCCGGACGCCTTTTTTGCCGTCGTCGAGCGCGGCGGGGCACGCGCGGCCGTCTCAGCGGGGGGCGGCTTGCTTCGCGGCGGACGCCGCGCGGGGCGCGGGAAAGAATCCGATGACGTTGAGCTCGACCTTCGGCTTCTCCGGGTGGTCGGTCTTCACCAGGATCTTGCCCGAGAAGGGCCCGTCGGGAGCGGCGCCCTCCGGGATCTCCAGCAGCGCGTTGAGACGATACTTCGTTCCGCCTGCGAGCTTCTGGGGGAAGACCTGGACCCGGATCTCCGCACCTTTCGGCTGCCGCAGGTAGGAGGGCTGGATCTCGAGAAGGCGGAAAGCGCGGCCGTCGATCGACGAGATCTCGCTCACCTTGACGAAGCTCGATCGTACTCCCGCATCCACACGGCTGAAGTTGAAGTAGCGAGGCGAGAGCCTCAGGCCGCGGAACATGTCTCCCGTCACGGGGATGATGAAGCTCTTGCCTTCGACGCGCGCCTTCAGGCTGGCGAAGATCCTGCCCTCCGGATGCGTTGGCTTCAGGGTAAGGTGGACGCGTTTTCCTCGCGGAAGATCCTCTATGCGGCTTTCGAAGTACTCATCGAGCGATGCTTCTTGCAGACCTCCCCGGACGACGCCCTGGATCTCCATGGAGAAGTCACCTCCCGCAGCAGAGCCGACGCCGCGGGTGATCTCGATGCTCTTCGTGACGGCACGTCCGCCCACCTCCCCCTCGAACTGGAACTGGTAGGGCTGGGTCCGAAAGCCGGCGAAGACTCTCATGCGGGTGGGTACGCGCAGAGGGTTCGCGCTGTCATCCGTCTGGATCTCGAGATACTTGTCGAGAGTACCCACCGCGCGTCCGCTGCTCATGGTCACCGAGAGCTCTATCGTCTCGTCCGGAGCGATCGGCGCATTCCAGGCGGAGGGAGACACCCTGGTACATCCGCAGCTTGCACGGAGGGCGAGGATCTTCACGGGCGCCTCTCCGGCGTTGTGCAGCTCGAGCGGCAGCCTGACCTCCTCGGAGTGGCCCCGATCTCCGAAGTCGAGCTGCCTCGGCGAAGGGCGTAGCGCCGTCTGCCTCGCTGTCTGCGGCCGCAGCGATCCGAGCGGCAAGAAGGAGATGAGGAGGGTCGCGCCGGCGATCGTGGCGGACATCTTGGAGTTGCGGGAGGCGGCGGATCCGATCATGGTGGCTTCTTCGCTTCGAGACTCGTAGGATGAGGCCTGATGCGCCTCGTTGGCTCCACGCGCCTCGCGACGGCGCCGCGAGGCAGCGGTCCACTCGACGCGAACGGGTCGCCGGGTGCTATCCCGGCGAGAGAATGAGCACATGATAGCTTCCGCCGCTCCGCTTCTGAAGAAGCTTCTCGTTCTGGCTATCTGTCTGCTCCCCGGCCGAGGCATGCGCGCGGCGCCGGAGACAGCGGGTCCGGAATCGGCCAGGGAGGCTGCGATCGAGGCGCTCGAGGAAGGCCGCTGGGATGCCTCGCTGGCCTGGATCGAGAAGGCGATCCGCTCCCTGCCCGCGGACGGCCGCGGCGTCCCGTCGCTCGCCGACCTCCTCCGCCTCCAGGCGGAGGCCCACTTCCGCCGCAGCGACCCGGAAGAGGCTGTCGCCAGCCTGCGCCGGCTCTGGAGCTCGACAGGCCGGCTGCCCGAGATCGGGGAGACGATTCTGCTCGCGGAGTCGCTGCTCGCGATGGGAGACTCCGCCGCGACGCTCCGCGTTCTCGAGCCCATGGAGAAAAGCCTGGAGGACTCGCCTCACGGGCGGCTTCTCCTGGGCGAGGCGCTGGCGCAGGAGGGTAGGACCGACGACGCGCGGCGCGTTCTCCTCGCTCTGAGCCGGCGGGACCCGCCCGCGGAGGCTCTCCATCGCCTGGGCGTGATCTACTTCGAGGAAGGCGCCCACGAGGAGGCGCTGCGCTGGTTTCAGAAGGCGATCGCGCTGCGGGAGCGCGATTACTACTCGAGGATTTACTGCGCGCGGTCGTGCCTCGAGCTCGGGAGGATCGCAGAGGCCTCCGGCCATCTCGAGGAAGCCCGCGGCATCGCCAGCACGGGCGAGGTCCACTATCTTCTCGGCACCGCCGCCGCGCGGCGCGGCGAGCTTGAGAAGGCCGTCGCGAGCTTCCAGAAGGCGATCGAGGTGAGCGCGGACTACACCGAGGCCGTCTTCAGCCTCGCCGAGGCCTGCAGGAAGCTCGGGCGGAACGAGGCCGCGGAGGAGGCGCTGGCGCGCTTCCGGGACCTCCACCGCCGCGACCAGAGTCTCCTCGAAGCCGCGGGCCGCCTGGAGCAGTCGTGCCACGCCCACCCCGCCGATGTCGGCCAGCGCACGCGGCTGGCCCGGCTGTACGGCGATCACGCCAGGTGGGAAGACTGCGAGCGGTGGGCCTGGAAAGCGGTGCTGCTCGCCCCGGGCAGCACGGAAGGGCGGCTGCTCCTGGCGAGCGCGCTGGAGCGGCAGGGGCTCGCGGCAGCCGCAGCCCTCCACTACCGGAAGGTCCTTCGCCTGGACCCGGACCATCCCCAGGCACTCCAGGCGCTCCAGGCGCTGATCCGACGCAGCGGGCGGCGAGTCGACTGACCGCTGGCAGGCTCGGCGAGCGACGCGTCTCTTGCCGGGTCGGCCGCGGCGTCCATCCGGTCCAGAGCTTCGGCTGACTCCCTTCGTTCCCCGTGTCGCCGCTCTCGCTCTCCCCCCTCGACGCGGCGATTGCAACCGGCATATTTGCCGCTTGTCAA
>JAFGKN010000389.1 GCA_016928605.1 Planctomycetota bacterium
CAGGAAGTACTCGCCGCTTCCCGCGAAGCGCAGGTGATGACCGCCGACGTACTGCAGCCTCCCGCGCGCCCGGAAGTCGCGGCCGGTCTTGTCGGTCGGCGCCACGGTGAACTCGCCCTCGAGTCCGTTGTAGGGCTCGAGCGGCCGCAATCCGCGGGAATCGACGGCGACGAGACTGCCCGTTCCGAAGCGCACCTCGTATTTCCATACGCCGGCCTCGTCGGGCGAGAGATGCGCGCGCCACCGGTTTCCTTCGGCGGCCGACGTGTTCGCGGCGTCGCCGTCCGCCGCGAAGTAGCCCGGAATGACGTGGCTCGGCCAGCCCGACTCGTGCGTGAACCTCACGGTCATGCGGTAGTCGGTGAAGGGATTGGGATCGCTGTCCGTCTCGCGGGCGTGCGGGCCCTCGAGCGTCAGCGTGACCTTGTGCCACTGTTGCAGCTCGCCGGAGATCGTGACCTTGCCATCGCCGCTCTGAGCGATGGATGCGGTGGACAGACCGAGGCATCCCGCCGAGATGATCAGCGTTGCAAGCGCGCGCGAGTTCTTCATGGCTCCTCCAGGGTTTCACGAGAGGGAAAGCGACTCGGGCCGAGCCCCGATGCTGCCACGTCGGCGCGGCCGGGACAATGCCCCGGGGCTTGAGTCCGGCTCGAGCGCCGGGTACTCTCGAGGAAAACCGAGGACAGCCGAGGAGAGGATCAGCGATGCAAGACCGCCAGCGACAGGCCCCTTCCCAGCCCATCGCCCGCCGCGAGTTTCTACGCGGCGCCGTCGCCGTCGGCGCCGCCCCTTGCCTCGGCGCGCTGCTCCTGCCGCGCGCCTCGAGGGCCTCCCCTGTCCCCCGCGCCGACCCCGCCGCGCACCTCTCGCTCGCGTGGACGAAGCTCCTCCCCTGGGAGCGCGCCGTCGACATCTCGAAGGTCGAGGGGCGCAGCTGGGAGGAGCGGCTCGAGCGGGCCCAGAAGGAGCTCTCGGCGCAGGGGGGAGGCGTCGTCTACTTCCCCGCCGGCACGTACGAGATGCGGGAGTCGATCCGCCTCGCCGACGGCATCATCCTCCGAGGAGCGGATCCGGAGGGCGCGACCAGCGCGCACGACGCGGCGTACGATCCGCCGGCGAAGCTCGTCTTCCCGCGCTACGAGCCGAAGCTCTCCGGCGATGGCGCTCCGATCGACAAGGCCTTCCGCGGCATCTACCTCGAGAGCCCCGAGCGGGGATCCGGCTGCGGGGTCGTCAACATCAGCCTCAACAGGGCGCACGTCCACTTCGCCGAGTCTCCGGAGCACAAGCTCGGCTCGAACCGGCTCGTGGTCGGCTGCGTGCTGCGCAACGCCGCGGTCGCCGACGAGCGTGTTCCCGACGGCACCATCGGGCAGAAGCCCTGGCAGCGGTTCACCAAGTGGCATCATCCGGCGGTCTCTGTCGTCGCCCACGAGAACGTCCTCCTCGCGAACAACCGCTTCGTCCCCAGCGACGACAGCTTCCTGATGAAGGGCTATGCGATGAAGGCGCGGCGCATCGCGGGCAGGACCTCGCCGGTGATCGAGTACGACGTCCTCTTCGACTACGACTTCCGGCCCGGCCTGGCGAGCGGAGGCTACTGCATCGGCGCTCCCGGCGGCGAGGAGCCGAGCGGCACGCCGGAGACGCACCCCTGGGGATTCCGCCGCGGCATCGTGATCCGGGACAACTACGTCTACAGCACCGGCCGCAACGCGATCCTGTTCGCGGGGGACGGCGTCCTCTGCGCGAACAACGTGATCCGCATCCAGAAGGACGTCTGGCGGCCGACGCACACCGGGCGGGACGAGTCATCCGGCTCGTCCACCACCGACACTCGGGCGGTTCAGATGCGCGGATGGCGATGGCGGGTTGAGGGGAACGACTACGAGGTGTGGCGCAACTGGTGCTCGGACCACAAGTATCACATCAACGACGGTGAGGGGCTGATGCACGAGAACCACTGCAACTCGCACATCGTCGACAGCTACCTCATCGGCAACCGCGGCAACGCGTATCTCTCGCTCTACAAGACCGGAGGCATCGACGGACTCGTGGTCGAGGACAACGACATCCGCGTCGACCGCGGTCTGGCGATCTTCGTCGAGGCCGACCACGACAAGCAGCGCCGCGGCCACTGCCGCAACGTGACGATCGCCCGCAACACGACCGCCGGCGGCATCCTGATCGCGGGCGAGCCCGCCTCGGGGAATGTCGTGCGCGGCAACAGGAACGTGGGCGCCAGGGCTCCGCTGCGCAACCGGGCGAAGGCGCGGCTCGAGGAGAACGAGGGCTACGAGGTGACGGAGGAGTGATGCGGGGCGTCGGGTTCCGACATTCTCGCGAAGTCCGCGGAGGATGTGGAGCGCCGGCCGCGGCGGTGCTCCCGCGAATCGAGAGGGGAGTGATGCGGCCGGTCGCGTCTCCGCGAATGCGTGAGATCGGCGGCGGATGCGGAGCGCCGGCCGCGGCCGGCGGGCGGGGGCGATGAGCCGCGAGGCGACGATCTCGCGCCTGATGGAGGAGATGCTCCGGCGGCATCGCGCGGAGCCGCACGATGTTCGCGTCGTCTTCTCGCCCTACCGCATCTGTCCGCTCGGGGCGCACATCGACCACCAGCTCGGCGCGGTGACCGCGATGGCCATCGACCGCGGCGTCGTTCTCGCCTACGCGCCGTTGCCCTCGCGCGAAGTCCGCCTCAGCAGCCTCGACTTTCCCGGCGAGGTGTCGTTCTCGCTCGATGACGTGCCCGATCGGCAGCCGGATGACTGGGGGAACTTCCCGCGCGGCGCCGTGCGCGCGCTCGCGGCGAAGTACACCGTGCGGCGGGGGATCGCCGGCGTCACCGCGGGGCGCCTCGGCGAGGGAGGCCTCAGCTCGTCCGCCGCGGCCGGAGTCGCCTACCTGCTCGCGC
>JAFGKN010000390.1 GCA_016928605.1 Planctomycetota bacterium
CGGTGAGCGGCCGGAACTGCTTCCTGCAGCGAGGGGAGACATCCGCGTCCTCCGTGGAGAATGCGACCGTCGCCAGCAGGAGGAAGAGCGCCGACCACAGGATCAACGCCTGCATGTCCGCCGCGATCCGTGCGGCGAGGGGGACGGCCGACTGCACGACGATGGAGGGGAAGCGCAGGAAGAAGCCCGCTGCCACGCGCAGCGGGAAGTACGTGAGGGTCAGACAGCGGAGCAGCGAGGTGCGGTCGTCCGCCGGGGGGCGGATGCGGTTGGCCGTGACGAGGAAAAGGAAGCAGAAGACCGCTGTCGCGTCGGCGAACCAGACGGTGACGTGCAGCCACTTCAGCTCCCCGCCGGGATTCCAGGCGCGCAGCAGGCCGGTGAGCAGGACCTCTCCCGTCGCCTTCCCCGCCGAGTCCTCGGTCTGCGGGTAGAAGTACCAGGCGGCGATGAGCCCCGCCACGAGCAGCGTGTAGACGCAGAGAGTCGACGCGAGGCTCCGGCTGAAGAGGCTCGATATGCAGAGGCTCGCCATGGAGATGAGCAGCGTGCCGCCTGCGAGCAGCGCGTAAGCGAGCAGCACCTCATCCACCGTCACCCCTCCGAAGAGGAAGCTGATCGCCAGCAGCGGAAGAGTCGCCATGACGTGCATCAGACAGTAGATCGTCGATGCGAGAAGCTTGCCCCACACGATCTCCGCCGGGCGCAGCCTCGAGATCAGCAGCAGGTCAAGGGTGAGGTTGGCTCGCTCCTCCGTGAAGGCCGTGGCGCTGAACAGGGGGAAGATGATGAGCACCACCAGCGACTGGATCCTGAGAAACCAGTCGAAGATCCCCTGCCCCACCTGGGTGGGCGTGACGTTCGGCTGGCTCCCCGTGAGGGTCAGGATCAGGAAGATCAAGGCGGCGCCCAGGCACGCGAGGCACGCGAAGTGCGAGTAGAAGAACCGGTTCCTTCGGAACTCGGTGCGGAGCTGCTTGAGGAGGATCGGCCAGCCGAGGTTGCCCGTCCACCCGAGGAAGGTGGGAAAGTGCCTCGTGAAGAACGCCCCGCCGGCCGTCGCCATCCCCGCTTTACTGGACATCGCCCTTCGTCAGCTCCATGAACAGATGCTCGAGGTTGCGCGTGTCCTGTGCCACCGAGAGCAGGGGGATCCGGTTGTCGACGAGCAGCTTGAGCACCCGGTGGAAGTCCTCCGGGCGTCCGAGGTAGTCGAAGGAGAGCCTCTTGCCGTCGAGCGAGCACCGCTCCACCTCTGGGCTCAGCTTCAGGATGTCGATCGCCTCCGGGCGCGGCTCGTGGAGATGGATCTCCACGCGCGCCTTCTTCGTGCTCCTCTGCTTGATCTGATCGATGCTGCCGCACTCGATGAGCCGCCCCTTCTCGATGATCCCCACCGACGTGCAGATGTCGGAGAGCTCGGTCAGGATGTGGCTCGAGATGAAGATGGTCTTCCCCATCCGCCGGAGCTCCTTGAGCAGCATGCGCAGCTCGATGCGCGCGCGCGGATCGAGCGCCGCCGCAGGCTCGTCGAGGATCAGCAGGCGCGGATCGTGGATCAGGGTCTTGGCCAGGCAGAGGCGCTGCTTCATGCCCCGCGAGAGGCTGGAGACCATCCTCCGGCGAAGCGGGCCGAGATCCGTGAGATCCATCACATCGCCCAGCGTCGAGCGGCGCAGCCGAGGCGGAATCCTGTACGCGCCCGCGAAGAACTCCAGATACTCCTCGACAGTCAGTCCGTCGTAGAGGCCGTACTGGTCGGGCATGTATCCGATGATGCGGCGGACCTCTTCCGTGTCGTTCTGGACGCAGAGGCCGCTGATGCGCACCTGGCCGGCCGTCGGCTCCAGCAGCGTCGCGAGGATGCGGATCGTCGTCGTCTTCCCTGCGCCGTTGGGCCCGATGAAGCCGAAGATCTCTCCTTCGCCGACGGTCAGGGAGACATCCTCGAGCGCGATGTTGCCCGCGAACCTCTTCCTCAGGTGCTTCACCTCGATGACGGGTGCTGATCTGGCGGTCGAGTCCATGAGTCCTGTCGCGATCCGGTCCGTCCGGATCGCAGATCGCCCTCCTCGCGTCACTCGTAGAGCAGATAGAGATCCTCCCGCTGGGCCAGGGACGACGGCTGCGCCAGGCGGAAATCCTCGACCGGCCGCTCCAGGTGCGCCTCGATCAAGATGCGGCCCGCGGGTCCGAGCCCGCTCGTGCGAAGGCGGCTCAGAACCGTCGCGGTCTCCTCCTCGAGGCTCGTCCCGTCGGCCCGGCGCGCCCTCTCGAGGGCGGTGGAAGCCTCCAGAACCCGCGACCGGCTCAGATCGACATGCACGGTCTCACCGCTCGCGATGGGCTGATCGATCGCGACCGGGCCGGCGGCAGTGTGGAGCACGAACCTCTTGACGCGCAGCGGAAGGCCGTTGGTGACGGCGAACCGCCCCGGCTGCGGCCGGCTCTCCGGCGCCTTCCCCCCGGCCTGCGGTGCGGCCGCATCCAGCGGTTCTGCGTGGATCATCCCCGCCGCGCGCTCGAGGCCGACGTTGACCGCGTACCCGTGCTGCCAGAGGCGGAGCCGGAAGCCGCTGATCCGCAGCCGATCGCCGCCTCCCTTCTCGAGCGGCTCGAGGGAGCCGCCCTCCGCGCGATCCGTCCTCTCGAGCACCAGCGGCTGCGCCTCCTCGGGGTTCGAGAAGATCGGCTGCAGCAGCTCCCCCCTCGGCGCCTCGATGCTGTACTCCGCATCGTCCGCGGAGAAGATCGAGAGGTAGCTCTCGCGGAAGAGAAGGGGCGAATCGCGCCTCTGGTGCAGGAGAGTGAAGGTGCGGACCTTCGTCCGCAGGCCCTTCGTGAGATACCCGGTGAGGAAGATCGCTCCCACGGAGAGGGCGATGACGAGGGGCTCCACCCAGATGATCGCCGGAAGCCGGTTCCTGCGGCGCAGGAAGAAGTAGATTCCCGGACCGACGACCAGCAGGTAGATGACGACCATCGTGCCGATGAGGAACGTCCCGACGTCTCGCTTGGTGTCCTGGAGCGCCTGCGCGAGGGGCTCCTGGACGAGCCGCGCCCCGGCGGAGCTCCAGCGCCCGCCGCCTCCTCCGGTGACGGCGGGCAGGACGATCTGCCGCCAGAGCGCGTTGCGCAGCGCGAGGCTCTCGCGGAAGCCGTAGGTCTGGTCGTCGAGGGTGAGCACGCCGACGCGCCCCGAGCCGCAGCGGACCTCGCCGTAGAGCATCGTCCCCGCGGCCGGGCCGCGGTCCAGCACTGGGATCGCCTCTCTCTCGCTCGACCGGATCTCCCGGAGCAGATCGTCCCGCATCGAGAAGGGATCCACGATCGTGTACGTGGTTCTCGGCGACAGCCGGAGACCCTCCTTCGCCTCGTAGGGCTCGAGACGCCGCGTCCCGTCCGCGGCCGCCTGCAGGCCGCTCCGGCTCATGTGCGGAAGCGGAGTGTCCGCGCCGCGCCGGACCCGCGCCGAGATCCCCCCCCCCGGGAGGGAGGCATCGCGGTAGAAGAGGTTGGCGGGCAGGAATCCGTGCTCGATGCGCGCCTGCCCCGCCGCCGAGCCGAGCAGATCCCGGACCAGCTCGCCCTCGAAGAACGAAGCGCCGCGAGCGCCTGGGACGAGCACCGCGAAGCCGCCCAGGTGAACCCACCACAGAAGAGCCTCCTTCTGGGCGGGCTCGAGCCGCGCGTCGATGTCATCGCGGATGACGACGAGATCGACGGCGTGATAGCCGATCGCACGGTCCGGGAGCTGGTGCGCCTCGAGGCGTGCGAAGGCCTCGCTCGTGACCTCCGCCTCGAGGCCTTCCGGCACGACGACGCCGGACCAGGGCGTCGGCTCGGTCGGCTCTCCGCCGACCACCAGGATGCGCGGCGTCCGGTACTGCGCGTGCTCGAAGGAGTTGATGACCCACTCATCGCCCGTGCGCACGATCTGCCCCCGCGACGTGACGGTCAGCGTCGCCGCCTGCGCCTCCACGTCCGGCGCCGCCATGAGGTACATCCACGCGCGGCGCGGCGCGGGCCCCGGCGCCACCTCGAGACGCCGCCGCGTGACGAAGGGGTGCCCCATGTCGCGGCCCGGATCGACGCGCCCCTCGATCGTCACCGGCTCGGGGCGGTCCCCCCGTGAGCGGATCTCCAGGTACACCGGCAGCCACCCGCCGCGCTGGCCGAGATCGCGTGCGATCCGCTCCGGGAAGATGACGGTCGCGACCTCGAGCCGCGGGCCGGCGCCCGAGGCATCCTCCGGCGGCGCTTGCGGCTGGGCGGCTGCCGCCGTCGCGACCAGGAGGCTTGCCAGCCATCCCCGGACCGCTCCACGCCCCGGCTTCGCAGGTGCGCGCGCCAGCGGGGCCGGCTCCGATGCCATCCCCCGGCGCGCTCGGACGCGGCGGGGATCCACGATTCCTCCCACTAGTCCATCTCCCGGCGGCCCTCGATGGCGTCGGAGACGATCGTCCTCGAGACGTGCTCCAGGTGACTGCCGCTCGGCATGCCGCGGGCGATCCGGGTGACGCGGACGCGCGGAAACCGCCGGCGGATCTCCTCCCTGAGATACAGCGCGGTGCCCTCGCCCTCGAAGTCGGTGCTGGTGGCGAGGACGACCTCCTCGATCGCGTCGTCCTGCAGCCGCCGGAAGAGCGGTCCCAGCGTCAGATCCTCCGGGGAGACTCCATCGAGCGGAGAGAAGGCTCCCTGGAGCACGTGGTAGAGCCCCCGGTAGGAGCCGGACTCCTCGATGGAGGAGATGTCCTTCGGCTGCTCCACCACGCAGATCCGCGACCGGTCCCGCGCGGCATCGTCGCAGATGCTGCAGACCTCCTTCTCGGCGATGTTGAAGCAGACGCTGCAGTTCCGCAGCGTCTCCTTCACCCGGCGGATCGCATCGGCGAGGCCGAGGGCTTCCTCCCGCGGCGCTCTCAGCACGTAGTAGGCCAGCCGCTCCGCCGACTTGCGCCCGATGCCGGGGAGCTTCTGGAACTCCTCGATGAGCTGCTGGAGGGATCGAGTGGAGCACTCCATCGCTGTCAGAGAAGCCCGGGCAAGCCCGAGGCGAGCCCTCCCGTCGCCTTGTCCATCTCCTCGCTCTGCAGGGCCTTGGATTTCTCGATGCCCTGGTTGACGGCGGCCGTCACCAGGTCCTCGAGCATCTCCAGGTCCACCTTGCCGTCACGATCCGGCTCGATGGCCTTCGGATCGATCGAGAGCTTCACCAGCTCCTGCTGCCCGTTGAAGACCACCTCCACCCGACCGCCGACGGAAGCCTCGACGTAGCGGTCCTTGAGCTCCTCCTGGACCCGGTCCATGTCCTTGCGGATGCGGGAGAACTGCTTCCACATGTCCCCCATCGGATTCTGCTTCATGGGCTTCCTTCCACGAGCCTGCTTCTCCGTTCACCGGCGGAGCGCCGCCCTGCGGAGGAGCAGCGAGCCGCCCTCGTGTCTTCCCGCGAGCCGAGCAGCCTGTCCGCTCAGCGCCGCTGAGAAGGGCAACGGCCTCCATGACCGTGATCGCTCGGAGGTCCACTAGAAGCGCGCAGCCTCCACTTGTCAACGATGCAGGGCATCGGACGGCGCCCTGCGCGGTCGCCATTGACACCTTCCCTCGCGCCAACGAACATATCGGAGGACATGGACAACATCCTGCTCACTCTCATGGCCCACCCGGACGACGCGGAGATCCTCTGCGGCGGCCTCTGCTGCCTCCTGAGCGAAGCGGGCTGGGAGATCCACATCGCGACGGCGACGGCCGGCGACTGCGGATCCTCCACACTTGCGGGCGACGAGATCGCCAGGATCCGGAGGGGGGAGGCCGAGGCGGCCGCCGCGATGCTCGGCGGTCGATATCACTGCCTGGACCGGAAGGACCTCCTCGTCCGCTACGACGACGAGACGCTCTTCGACGTCTGCGGCCTGCTGCGGAGCGTGCGCCCGCGCGTCGTCATCACGCACAGCCCTTCGGACTACATGGTCGATCACGAGGAGATCTCCCGCGTGGCGCGCGCGAGCTGCTTCAACGCTCCCATCCCGAACGCCCCCGCGCCCCCGCGGTCCAGGCCGCTCGAAAGCATCCCGCACCTCTACTACGCCGATCCGGTGGGCGGCGTCGATCCGCTCGGCCGTCCCGTCCTGCCGTCGCTGCTGATCGACATCAGCAGCGTGATCGACGCCAAGACGGCGCTCCTCGCCTGCCACGCCTCCCAGAGGGAGTGGCTGCGCGCGCATCACGGAATCGACGAGTACATCGAGGGCATGAAGCGCTGGGCCAGGGAGCGGGGGAGCCTGACGGGAGTCGAGTACGCCGAGGGCTTCCGCCAGCACCTGGGCCACGCGTATCCTTCGGATGACATCATCGCCGGCGTGCTCGGCCCGCTCCACCGCCCGTTCCCACCACCCGACCACGGAGGCATCGAATGAAGCTCGACCTGCTCTCGACCATCCAGGGATCCATGCTCCAGGGCCTCTTCCCCGCCGGCTGGGACCTCGCGAGGATGGATGAGCTCGCCGGCCGCGATCCCGCGTCGGTCACCCGGCGCGAGCCGTTCTGGAACGAGGCGTTCCTCCCCGTCGGCTGCAGGGATGTCGCAGAGCTCGAGGTGCAGATGGGGCTCGAGATCGCCAGCGAGATCATCGAGTCCCGCGAGCAGCACAGGCAGCTGGCGCTCATCCTGCCCGTCGGCCCGATGGGGATGTATCGCTGGGCGATCCTCGTGCTGAAGCGCTGGAACATCTCCTGCGACCATGTCTGGGGCTTCAACATGGACGAGTGGTCCGACGCGGAGGGGAACACTCTCCCCGCGGACGCGCCGGGCGCCTTCCAGCAGGCGATGGAGGAGGCCTTCTACGGGCCGCTCGGCTCGCTGACCGTCCCGCCGCGGCAGAGATTCTTCGCCACGAGGGACCTGCTGCCCCGCTACAGCGGGGAGATCGAGACGATCCGCAAGGCCGGCGGGCGGCTGCTCGTCGTCTACGGCATCGGAAGGGTCCTCCACATCGCGTTCTGGGAGCCCCACTTCGCCGCGGAGTATCCCGACGAGGCGAGCTGGAAGGCCGCGACGCACCGGCTGGGGGCGCGGCTCCATCCGCTGACCGTCGAGCAGAATGCGATCACGAGCTTCAAGAGCCGGACCACGCTGGTGCCGGCGTTCGCCAACACCATCGGGCCCGGTCTCTTCCTCGCGGCCGACTCCGCGATCGGAGGCGCGGATGGAGTCCTGGGACGGGGCATGCAGTGGCAGGGCTTCAGCCTCTGGTCCGCCCTCCATTACGGGCCCGACCGCTGGGTTCCCGCGAGCTACATGCCGACGCTTCCCGGGCGGCTCTTCTTCGTGGAGGAGCTGGCCGGCCCGCTGGTTCCCGAGTGCAACTGATCCTTAGAGCCTATTTCAGTAGACCATCCTGGCTTCGGCCGGCTGCGGCGCCCGTTCGCGGAGGCAACCGATCATGAAGCGCCCGATGCTCTTCCGCCAGTTCTACCCCGGCGACTGCGGGCAGCAGATCGCCGAGTTCTTGAAAGACTTCCACTCGGAGAGCGGGCCGAAGCGCCGGCGCGCGGCCGCCGCTCCCCACGCCGGCTGGAGGTACTCGGGCGGAGTGGCAGCCCGCACGCTGAAGGTGCTCGCGGCGTCGCGGCCGGAGGTGATCGTCATCCTCAGCGCGGTTCACCGGTCCCACCTCGACCGTGCGGTACTCTATCCCCGAGGGAGCTGGGAGACCCCCCTCGGCGAGGTGGAGGTGGATGCTGATCTCGGCGCCGAGATCCTCGATGCGGCCCCGGAGCTGCTCGAGTCCGATCCGGACGCCCACTTCGACGAGCACGCCGCCGAGGTTCTGATGCCTTTCATCCGAGAGATCCTTCCGGACGCTCGAGTCGTGCCGATCATGGTGCCTCCCGATACCGCGGCCGTGCAGCTCGGGACGGCGATCGCCGGCAGGGTCGCCGACCGGCGCGCAGCTGCCGTCGCCTCTACCGATCTGACCCATTACGGCTGGGCCTACCAGTTCACCCCGGCGGGGACCGGAGAGAAGGCGCACGAGTGGATGCGGGCCAACGACCAGCGGATCGTCGATCTGGCCCTGCGCCTGGAGGCCGAGAAGATCGTGCCGGAGGCGCGGTCTCACCAGAACGCCTGCGGCTCCGGCGCCCTCGCCGCCGCGGTCGCCTTCGCCAGAGCCCTCGGCTCCCCGCGGGGGATCCTCGTGGAGCGGACGGACAGCCACGAGGCCGTGGATCCCGGATCTCCGTTCGAGATGGCTGTCGGCTACGCCGGGATGGTATTTTGATGCGCCGCCGCCGGGGCGGGCCGGGAGGCGTGCGCGCCCTCGACTGACCGTCGGCCGCCGGATGCGCCGCCTTCGTCGCGGCGCGCGTCTCGAGCCGTCACCTCGCCCCCACGAGGGAGTCCCGGAGCATGCTGAGCAAGGATGTCGCCATCATCGGCGGAGGCATCGTCGGCCTGGCCACCGCCTACCGCCTCGGCGAGAGGTTTCCGGACCTCTCCATCGCCGTTCTGGACAAGGAGCCGGAGCTGGCCTGCCACCAGACGGGGCACAACTCCGGCGTCCTTCACTCGGGCGTCTACTACGCTCCGGGCTCCCTCAAGGCGCGGAACTGCCTCGCGGGAAAGCTCGCCCTCGAGGAGTTCTGCCAGGCCGAAGGCGTGCCTCACGAGACCTGCGGCAAGGTCATCGTCGCCACCTGCGAGACGGAGCTGCCGGCGCTCGAGCGCATCCACCAGCGGGGTCAAGCGAACGGCGTCACCTGCGAGATGATCGGGCCGGAGCGGCTGAGGGAGATCGAGCCGCACGCCGCCGGCGTCCGCGCGCTCCACGTCCCGCAGGCGGGCATCGTGGATTTCCGGACCGTCTGCTCGAGGCTCGCCGCCCGGATCGCGGAGCGCGGCGGGACCCTGATGACCGGAGCCAGGGTCCATGCCCTGCGGAGGACCATAGGGCGGATCGCCGTCCTCTCGACCGCGGGCGAGGTCGAGGCGCGGCTGGTCGTCAACTGCTGCGGCCTCCAGTGCGACCGCATCACGCGCATGAGCGGGCAGAAGCCGGAGGCGAAGATCGTGCCCTTCCGCGGCGAGTACTACCGGCTCACGCCCGAGGCCCACCACCTCTGCCGCCACCTCATCTATCCCGTCCCCGACCCCAGCTTTCCCTTTCTCGGCGTTCACTTCACCCGCAGGATCGACGGGACCCGCGAGTGCGGGCCGAACGCGGTGCTCGCCTTCGCCCGGGAGGGATACCGCAAGAGGGACATCCACCCGCTCGAGCTGCTCGAGTCCCTCACCTACCCGGGGTTCATCCGCCTCGCCCTGCGCTACTGGCGGATCGGTCTCGGCGAGATGTGGCGGTCCTTCAGCAAGGCGGCATTCGTCCGCGCGCTCGCGCGGCTCGTTCCCGAGATTCGTCCGGAGCACCTGGAGCCCGCGCCGGCGGGCGTCCGCGCCCAGGCCCTCAGGCCCAGCGGCGAGCTGGTGGACGACTTTCTCATCCAGGAGCAGGACCGGGTGCTGAACGTCGGCAACGCCCCCTCGCCCGCCGCGACCGCATCGCTCAACATAGGCGCGCTGCTCGTCGACAGGATCGCCGAGCGGCTCGGGGCGTGAAGAGAAAGCGCACGCCGGCCGCGCGAGATGCTGAAACCTGCGCGGAGCCCGCGCTGGATGGCGAGCCGTCCCGCGCGTCGCCGACGCCTCCCCCTGGGCGTCAGCTGGTCTTCTGGGCCTCGAAGGAAGCGGCGGAGACCTCGCGGATCTCGCTCTCTCC
>JAFGKN010000391.1 GCA_016928605.1 Planctomycetota bacterium
GCTGCGGCGATGGCGAACTGGCAGAAACGATCGAGGTGGCGGGCCTCCTTGGGCGAGAAGTAGCGGTCCGGGTCGAAGTCTCTCACCTCGCCGGCGATGCGGACGGGAAACTCTGCAGGGTCGAACGCGGTGATCGTGTCGACTCCGCTCACGCATTGCTGGATGGATGACCAGAGCGTCTCGAGGCCGATGCCGATCGGAGTGACGGCGCCCAGTCCAGTAACGACAACACGGCGTTTCATGGTAGTCAACAGCAAGAGAGAGGCATCGAGCGCTTCGCGCCGCAAAATGAAAGGAGGCCCGGCGGCGGCCTCCGCAGAGGCCAGGCCGCTGCGGCAACCACCCAAGCCGGTGGCCGCCAGGCCTCCCTTTCAGCAGATCTCAACGGGAGAAGCTCCCACCAGAGAGACCGATTTTACGCGTCGGACTCTCCCTGGTTCTCCTGGATGTACTTGATCGCCTCGCCGATCGTCTGTATCTCCTCGGCCTTGTCGTCGGGAATGCTCATGCCGAACTCCTCCTCGAACTCCATGACGAGCTCGACGATGTCCAGAGAATCGGCGCCGAGGTCATTCACGAAGCTCGTGTCCGGCTTGATCTTGTCACGCTCCACGCCGAGCCGGTCACAGACGATATCTATCACCTTCTCGGCAATCGCTTCTTGTTCTGGCACGTCTACCTCTCTTTTCATCCAAGCATCGTACCCGTCTATCCCTGGCGGCCCTCGCGCGAGCTCGCGCCGGCGCCGATCGGGGTAAAGTCAACCCGAAGGTCTCTCAAAGGTCAAGCGGCCACCAGGTCTTCTTCCCGAGCCTCCGGCCGGGGGCCGCGCGCCCCATCCCGCAAGACGGAACGGAGACCGCCGGCCACCAGCCCGAGAGCCGCGGGGCAAGCCAGCTCGCAACCGTTCGCTCCTCCGTGGGACCGCGAGGCTCCGGCCCCGCGCCCACCGCGCATGCCCAGTGTCTGGATCGCGCTCCAGGCTCCTGCTCGCGCGATAAGGCCCGCTCGGGGGGTGAACGGCTGCCCACTTCTATAACGCAACGACATCGCTCTTGTCCAGAGCCTCGAGGGTTCCGGCCGGAATCACATCGAACGACCGGTCGATGTTCTTCGCGAGGCCCTGGAGGACGCGCCCCGGCCCGACCTCGAGGCCCCGTCCGATCCCGAGGGCCAGCATCGCGCCCATGCACTGCTCCCAGCGGACCGGGCTCTCGATCTGCCGCAGCAGGCCTTCGCGGATCTCTTCGGGCCGGCTCACCTGGCGCCCCCAGAAGTTCCCGAAGAAAGGTATCCGGGGCTCGGAGATCTCCACCTCGCGCAGAAGGGGCTGCATCTTGCGGGTCGCCGATGCCATGAGCGGCGAGTGATAGGCGCCGGCCACTCGCAGCTCGACCACGCGGCGAGCGCCTCGATCCTTCAGCCGCTCCACGGCCCGGTCGACCGCATCGGCGCCGCCCGAGATCACCGTCTGGCCGGGGGAATTGTAGTTCGCGATCCCCACCTTCAGGCCCTCGGCCCGCATCTCGTTGATGACATCCTCGACCTCGCCGGCGGTCTTTCCGAGGATCGAGGCCATCGTCCCTCGCTCCTCGTCGCAGGCTTCCTGCATCGCCTCCCCGCGCCTGACCACGAGGCGGAGGGCATCCTCGAAGCCGAGGGAGCCGGCGAAGACCAGAGCCGAGTACTCTCCGAGGCTGAGGCCGGCGGTCGCCGCCGCGGGGAGATCCGGCACCCCCAGCCTCTCGCCGCCGCGGCGCGCCCTCAGCACCTCGAGGGCGGCCATCGAATGGAGGAAGATCGCCGGCTGGCTCACGCGCGTCGAGTTGAGCTCCTCGTCAGGGCCGCCGCGGCAGACGGCCAGGATGTCGAGCCCCAGGACCTCGCGTCCCCGGTCGAACACGGCCCTCGCCTTCGCCGACGCCTCCACGAGGTCGACGGCCATACCTACCGCCTGCGCCCCCTGTCCCGGGAAGAGAAAAGCCGAGCAGCCCAACGCCTCACCTCACCAGCGAAGCAGATTGTAGCCCCACGTCAGACCGCCGCCGAACGCGACCAGGAGCACGATGTCCCCCTTCTTCAGACGTCCTTCCCCGGCGGCCTCGTGGAGCGCGATCGGCACGGAGGCCGCGGACGTGTTCCCGTAGCGGTCGAGGTTGAGGTAGACCCGGTCCGCAGGGATGGGGATCTTGCGGAGCACGGATTCGATCACCCGGTAGTTGACCTGGTGAGGGATGACCAGATCGATGTCCTCGACGGAGAGGGAATTGCGCTGGAAGGCCGTCTCGAGCAGCTCGATCATGCTGCTGACCGCGAACTTGAAGACCTCCCGGCCCTGCATCGTGAAGAAGTGCTCGCGAGCATCGACGGTCGATGGCCCTGCGGCCTTGCGGGAGCCTCCCGCGGGGATCGTGATCAGATCCCAGCCCCCGCCATCGGCTCGCAGGTAGTGGTCGATCACGCGCGACGTCGCGCCGTCCTCGCCGCGCGAGAGCACCATCGCGCCCGCTCCGTCGCCGAAGAGGATGCACGTGTTGCGGTCGGTGAAGTCGACGAACCTCGAGAGAGTCTCGGCTCCCACGATGAGCACGTTGCGCTGGATCCCCGAGCTGATCAGCCCCGAGGCCACGCAGAGCGAGTAGACGAAGCCCGTGCAGGCTGCGTTGAGATCGAACGCCGCGGCCTTCACCGCCCCCAGCCGGTGCTGGACAAACGCCGCCGTCGAGGGCGTCAGGTAGTCCGGGGTGACGGTCGCTATGATGACGCTGTCGAGATCCTCGGCCGCGAGCCCGCTCATTTCCAGAGCCTGGCGGGCGGCGTTGAAGCTGAGATCGCTCGTCGCCTGTTCTCCAGAAGCCAGGCGGCGCTCGAGGATCCCCGTTCGCTGGCGGATCCACTCGTCGCTCGTGTCGACCATCTGCTCCAGATCGTGATTCGTGAGCACGCGCTCCGGCAGATAGGCCCCCGTGCCCTTGACGATCACTGGATACATTCCGCCATCCTCAGCCAGCTCACCAGCCCCTGGGCCGGTCTCTCCTCAGATCCTCTCGGTTATGTGACCGTTGATGTTACCGTCGACCATCCGCTTCGCCACTCTCACAGCGTTGAAAATCGCCTTGGAGTCGCTTCGCCCGTGGGCGATGATCACCACGCCGTTCACGCCCAGCAGCGGAGCACCGCCGTACTCGGAGTAGTCCACCTTGCGCCGCAGGCTGATCAGCGAGCGCCGGAGCACATCG
This sequence comes from Planctomycetota bacterium, assembly GCA_016928605.1. Taxonomy (GTDB): domain Bacteria; phylum Planctomycetota; class UBA8108; order UBA8108; family UBA8108; genus JAFGKN01. Next base: position 3,240 of record JAFGKN010000391.1, read on the forward strand.
GCCGGAGTCCCGCCGCCGCAGGTCTCGCTCGCCTCGTCCAGCGGGCCCAGAGAGCCCAGAGACGTCTCCAGCACATTCTGGAAGACCGCCATCAGCCTCTCGGCGAGCCCCTCGGACACTTTCAGGACCGCGTTGCCGGTGAATCCGTCGCAGATGATGACATCACAGCTTCCGCGAAAGATCTCGTCGCCCTCCACATAGCCGCGGAAGTTGAGCTGGCTCTCCTCGAAAAGCAGCTTCGTGGCCTTGACCAGCTTGTTCCCCTTGCGATCCTCGCCGCCGATGTTCAGGAGTCCGACGCGCGGATTGTCGATCCTGATGATCTCGCTGGTGAAAATGCTGGCCATGATCCCGTACTGGACGAGATGCAGAGGCTTGGGAGCGACGTTCGCTCCCGCGTCGATGATGGAGACCGGGTGGTCGCCGGCGAGGATCGTGACGAGGATGCCGGGCTTCTTGACCTTGGGCAGCAGGCCGATGATCAGCTGGGCGGCGACCACGCACGCGCCGGTGTTGCCGGCGCTGACGAAAGCCTGTGCGTCTCCGGAGCGGACCAGCTTGACGGCCACCTCGATCGACGACCCGCGCTTCTTGCGCAGCGCATCGACGGGGCTGTCGCCCATGTCGATGACCGTCTCGGCCGGCAGGACGGTGATGTTGTTGCCGCTGTAAGCCAGCGCCTCGAGCCGCCGGTGGATCGGCTCCTCCTGCCCGACCAGACAGATCCGGGAGTCCTGCAGCTCTTGAGCCGCTCGCAGCGCGCCTTCGACGATCTCGTCGGGGGCGTGGTCGCCCCCCATGGCATCGACCGCGATCGAGCAGCTCAAGCTCAGATCTCCTCCACCTCGACGACCGGCTTGCCGCGGTAGTAGCCGCACTCGGCGCAGACGGTGTGAAGCGCTTTCGGCGCCCTGCAGCGAGAGCAGCGAACGATGGTGGGCAACGTCAGCCGGTGGTGGGAGCGCCGCAGCCCTTTGCGGGACTTCGATGAGCGTCTCTTGGGTACAGCCATGACCGGGAACATACTCCGTAGGGGAACCGACAACGTCCCCGCGCAGGGCATCGAGGACTGGAACACCGCCTTGAGAGGACCGCTTATACTAAGTTTCGAGACATCGCGTGTCAAGGCAAAATCCACAGTCTAACTCTGCTTCCTTCAAAGACTTATCCTCACCGATGGAGGAGGGGGCGCGCGGGGCTCCAAGACCCGCCAGCGCCAACCCCGAGGGCACCGCGGACTGCGGGGGAGTCCCGCCCGCCGCCCGCGGAGTCGGAGTCGAAGCCGGCTGCGGAGTCGGAGTCGGCTGCGGATGGGGGTGCGGCTCCGCTGCCGACGCGGGTGCGGCTACCCCTGCGGACGCGGGTGCGGCTGCGGTTGGTGTCGGTGATTCGGGAGGGGGAGGGGAGCGGCGTCGGACTCCGATGCGGATGCAGAAACGTTCGGCAGGCCTCGTGCAAGTAGCCTTGGCGACGGTGAATTGACACACGGAGGGCGGTTTACAGTGGTTTCGGGCCCAA
>JAFGKN010000392.1 GCA_016928605.1 Planctomycetota bacterium
CGACATCCTCCACGTCGAGCCGCCGGCGCCGCGGAAGATCCGGCCCGAGATCCCCGCCGACCTGGAGACCATCGTGATGAAGTCGATCGCTCGCGAGCCGGGGCACCGCTACCAGTCGGCGGGCGAGCTGGCCGACGACCTCGGGCGGTTTCTCGACGGCTTGCCGATCCTGGCCCGCAGGAGCAGCTCGATCCTGCGCCTCTGGCGCTGGGCGCGGCGCAACCGCGCGGTGGCGAGCCTCTCCGGCCTCGCGCTCCTGCTCCTCGTGCTGGTGGCCGTGGTCGCCTCCGTCGGGTACTTCCAGACGCGGCGTGCCCGCGATCAGGAGTCCGAGCAGCGCCAGCGAGCCGAGGCGGCCACGGCGGTCGCTCAGGAGGCCTTCGACGAGATCTTCGACCGCTTCGCGCCGAGCCGCATCCACGCCGCCGTCCAGTGGACGATCGAGGACGCCGAGGGTGAGGAGATCCCGGTCCGGGTGCAGCCCGTGCTCTCGAAGGAGGCCGCCCTCCTGCTCGAGCAGACGCTGCGCTTCTACCAGCAGCTCGCGCAGCAGGAGGGGAGCGACGCCCGCCTGCGCCGCAAGATCGCCGAGGCGAGCCGCCGCGTCGGCGACATCCACCAGCGCCTGGGAGACGTCGATGCGGCGAGGCAGGCCTACGAGAGGGCTCTCGATCTCTACGCGAAGCTCGAGGGCGAGGAGTCCGGAGCGGCGGAGATCTCGGTGGAGATCGCGCGCATCCACAACGAGCTCGGCAACCTGAGCTGGGCGGAGGAGGAGCCCGGATTTCCCTCTCACCTCCAGGCGCTGTCGATCCTGCGGTCGGCGGGCGCCGATCTCGCCAGGTCCGCCGAGCACCGCTACGAGCTGGCGCGCACGTACTACTTCCTCGCGCGCTCCCCCGTACCCGCCGGATTCGATGCCGGTCCGCTGTTCCTCGAGGGGCAGAGGCCGGGCCCGGATGGCCGCGGCGGAAAGCGCGGCCCCGGAGGCCCGCCGAGGGGCGAGGACCGCGGCGGCGATCGCGCCGGGGATCGGCCGAGCGGACCCGAAGGCGGGCCATGGGGCGAGCCTCCCTTCGATCGTCCCGGCGATGGCGGCACCGATCGTCTCGGCGGCGATGGCGGCGTCGATCGGCCTGGAGGGGCGGAGCCTCCGGGCGGCGAGCCGGCCGGAGGCCGCCGTGAGACGCCTCGCGACGGCGTTTTTCCCGCAGGCGGCCCCCCGCCGGAGTGGAGGCACCGCGGGCCTCGCTCCCGAGGGGAGCGGCCGGAGGGGATGCCCCGCTGGCGGCCCCAGGAGCAGCTCGAGGAGGCGATCGCGATCCTCGGCGAGCTGGCCGCGGAGTTCCCCTCCCAGCCCGAGTACCGCCGGCTGCTCGCTCTTTGCCACCGGGAGAGGTCCCGCGCGCCGCTTCCCTTCGACGCTCGGCGCCGCGCGGAGGACATGGAGCGGTCGCTCGAGATCCTGCGCTCGCTGGTGGAGGAGCACCCCGACGTGGCGGAGTATCGCCACGATCTCGCCGAGACCTGCGCGCTGACGCAGATCCCCACGATCTTCTTCCGGCCCTGGGGGCAGCCGGCGCTCAGCGAGGAGGAGAGGCTCGAGATCTACCGCGGCGCGAAGGCGCAGCTCGAGGAGGCGGTCGCGATCGCTGAGGCTCTGGTGACCGACCATCCCAACGTGCCGGACTACGCCAACTCGCTCGTCCGCTTCCGGCGCGATCTGGCCGAGACGCTGCTCGGACTGGGCGACGTCGAGGCCGCTCGGCGCGAGATCGAGAGTGCGCGCTCCCGCCAGGAGCTGCTCGTGAAGCGGTTCCCCGAGGTTGTCTCCTACCGGCTCTGGCGGGCCATGCTCGAGGAGAGCCGGGCGCGCGTGCTCGAGCTGAGCGGCGACCCCGACGGCGCCCTCGCGGCGCTCGCCGCCTCCGCCGCCGACCTGAAGCGGCTGCTCGAGGAGAACCCGGGCCTCAAGCAGGCCGGGGGCGTCCTCTTCGCGACGATGCGGACGACCGCGGCCGTCCTGAAGCGCCAGGGGCGCGAGGAGGAGGCCCGCGAGCTGTTTCGGGGCGGCGGCCCTCCGCGTCCGCCCGGGGAGGGGCCGCCCGAGCGCTCCGGACCGACCCAGCAGCCGTGAGACCCCCCCGCGGGCGGCGCGCGGAGCAAGATCGCGGCAGGCCGGGCGCGGGGCCCTGCGATATCATGCGAGCGGCCCAGGCCGCTCGTCCCGGCGCGGGCCCGCTCGAGCGGAGGATGCAGCCATGATGACTCTACTCTCTTGCCTTCTCGTTCTCCTCCTCGCGGCTCCTCTGGAGGCGGGAGCCGCTGGGCTTCGCATCGCCTCGTTCTCCGCCGATGTCACCGTGCCCCTCGGGCACCGGCTGATGGGCGTGCTGCCCGTCAAGTCGAAGGAGATCGTCGATCCGCTCCTCGCGCGGGGCTTCGTCCTCGAAGGGGCCGGCGAGCCGATCGTCCTCGTCGCGGTCGACTGGTGCGAGCTCCGCAACCGCGCGCACGATCGCTGGCGCAACGTGCTCGCCGAGGCCGCCGGCACGACGCGGGAGCGCGTTCTCGTCTCCGCCGTGCACCAGCACGACGCGCCCGTCGTGGATCTCGAGGCGGAGGAACTCCTCGCGAGCGCGGGTCTCGGCGGCGAGCTCTGCGACGTCGCCTTTCACGAGCAGGCCGTCCAGCGCGCGGCCGCGGCGCTTCGCGAGAGCCTCGGGGCGCGGAGGCGGGTCACGCACATCGGGGTCGGGCGCGCGCGCGTGGAGAAGGTGGCCTGCAACCGGCGCGTCGTGCGACCCGATGGAGGCGTCTCCTTCGACCGCTCCAGCTCGAGCGGCGGCCAGCCGTTCCTGCGCGATGCCCCCGAGGGGCTCATCGACCCCTGGCTGCGCACGCTGAGCTTCTGGGATGGAGACACGCCCCTCGTCGCCCTGCACGCCTACGCGACGCATCCGATGAGCTACTACGGCCGAGGAGGCGTCAGCGCGGACTTCGTGGGCCTGGCGCGGCGGAGCCTCCAGGAGGAGCTGCCGGCCGTGATGCAGATCTACGTCTCCGGCCCGAGCGGGGACGTGACCGCCGGCAAGTACAACGATGGATCGGTCGAGAACCGGCCCGTTCTCGCCGAGCGTCTCGCGAGCGCCATGAGGCGGTCCTGGCGTGCCACGCGCCGCGTTCCGCTCGGCCGCGTCGAGCTCCGCTCCACGCCCCTGTCGCTCGCCTTCCAGGAGGGCGAGGCCTTCACGGCGGAAGCGCTGGAGAGGACGCTCCGGGAGCCCGGGCGCGACGTCCGCGACCGGATCCTCGCCGCCATGGGGCTCAGCACTCGAAGGCGGCTGTCGCGGGGAGCCGCGATCGACCTGCCGTGCCTCGACCTCGGCGCGGCCCTGGTCGTGCTCTTCCCCGGAGAGAGCTTCGTCGGCTACCAGATCATGGCCCAGCGGATGCGGCCCGACGTCCTCGTCCTCTCGATCGGCTACGGGGACGGCTGGCCCGGCTACATCCCCACGCGATCCTGCTTCGAGGAGGGATTCGGCGACGACTGGCGATGGGTGGCGCCGGGCGCGGAAACGCGGATCCGGGAGGCGCTCTGGCGCATCCTGCCGGGGGATCCGCCGCGCGCCGGCGCGGAGAGCTCGGCGGATGACTTCGCGCGGGACGTGTACCCCGCCACGACCGAGCACCCCCGCTTCAGCGAGGGATCGATCATCGAGCTGGCCGACGGATCGATCCTCTACGCCGCGACGGCCTTCCTGGCGGGCACCGCCGACGACGCGCGCGCGCACATCATCGCGCGGCGCTCGACGGACGGGGGCCGTACCTGGGGTCCGAGCCGCGTGCTCCAGGAGAACGTCGGTGAGCGGAACGTCATGTCGGTCACGCTGCGGCGGTTCCGCACGGCGGGGCAGTCCGGGATCGGCATGTTCTACCTCGTCAAGAACGCGGCGGACGACCTCCGCGTCCATCTCCGCGTCTCGGAGGACGAGGCCTCCACGTTCGGTCCTCCGATCCTCGTGACCCGCGGGGAGGGATATCACGTCATGAACAACGACCGCGTCCTCCAGCTCCTCGGCGGCCGGCTGCTCTGCCCCGTCGCCTGGACGCGCGACGCCCGCCGCGAGAACCACTACGTCTCCTTCTGCTGCCTCTCAGACGACGGCGGACGGACGTGGAGGGACGGCAGCGGCAGGGTCGATCTCCCGCGCCGCGGCGCGATGGAGCCCGAGGTCGTCGAGCTCCGCGACGGCCGGCTCCTGATGATCGTCCGCACGCAGCTCGGCGCCATCCACGCGAGCACCTCGACCGACGGGGGCGACCGCTGGAGCGAGCCCACCCCGTGGGGGGTGCCGTCGCCGGAGTCGCCGGCGACGCTCCGGCGCATTCCATCCACCGGGGATCTCCTCCTCGTGTGGAACCCCCTCGTCGTCGAGGGCGCCGGCCACGGAGGGCCGCGCACGCCGCTCGCCGCGGCCATCAGCGCCGACGAGGGGAAGACGTGGAGCGAGCGGCGGCTGCTCGAGAGCCGGGCGGATCAGACGTACGCGTACACGAGCGCCGCCTTCGTCGGGGAGCGCGTCCTCCTCAGCTACTACGTGCGCGATGAGACGACCGGCTGGATCTCGTCCCGCTTCCGCTCGATCCCGCTCGGCTCGCTCTACGGATGGCGATGATGCCCGGAGCGGCTCGGAGACCGCCTGCCGGCTCCGGAATCCTCACCCCCGGAGACCCGCGGGGCTCTCCCCGGATGGAGTCAGAGACCGAATGACCGGAGCATCCCCCTCGGGCGCCTCCAAGCAACCGGGGGCGGCCGCCCGGCCCTGGTGAGCCAGGCGACCGCCCCCGAATCGCGTCTCGAGCCTCTGCTCGTTCGCCCGGAGTCGCGGCTACGGAGTGCAGCCCGGGTTCTCGCCGCAGAGCGTGTCGGAGATGGCGAAGCAGCCGTATCCGAGAACCGGCGGCGGACCTCCGCGGTAGAGGGCGTTCGCCACGTAGACGATGTCCGTGATGTTGAGCAGGCCGTTGCCGTCGACGTCCATCACGAGCAGCGAGCCCTCATCGGTGCCGCAGGGCGGCG
>JAFGKN010000393.1 GCA_016928605.1 Planctomycetota bacterium
GATCAGGAGCGCCAGGACGCTCTCAGACTTCGCGAAGATGTCGACGTCTCCGTCCCCGTCCACGTCGGCAGTGGCCATCCCCACCAGTCGTATCGGAAACGGCAGGCGATGCGTGTCCTCGTCCCGGAAGCCTCCAGTTCCGTCGTTGAAGGGGAGAAGGAACTCGTAGCGGCTGTCGGCCACGAGGTCGAGGTCCCCGTCCCCGTCCAGGTCCAGAGGGCGAGGCGTGTTGCAGGAGATATGGGTCGATGTATCCCTCTCCTCGAACGTGCGATCCCCGAGGTTCCGCAGGATGTACAGCTGGTGGGTGGAGCCTTTCGCGTAAGCGATGTCGAGATCCCCGTCCCCGTCGAGGTCTCCTGCCCCCACTCCACACACTTGTCCGCCGCCAAGGCTCTCGACGTCGGAGAACTCTCCGTATCCCGTGCCCCAGAGCACGGCGATGCCGGAGGCGTCCTGGTCCACGATCAGGTCGAGGAATCCATCGCCATCGACATCTCCGGCCTGAGCCCCGTCTCCTCCGACCTGCAGGCTGGCCGGCTCGGCAAAGCCACCTTGACCATCGCCCAGGAGGACATGAAATATCCCACCCACGGTCGTCAGTATGTCGAGGTCGCCATCCTCGTCGATGTCGACAGGGTCCGGAAGGAGGCGGGGGTACTCGGAGATGGCCCATTCGGACGTCGTGGTGAAGCGACGGCCGCCCTCGTTCATGAGGATGACGATACGCCTGTCGGTTCCCGCGGTCGCCGCCAGGTCGACGAGGCCATCTCCGTTCCAGTCTCCCGCTGCGACCGCGTTCGGATAACCGCCGATCGAGATCGCCTGCTCGGTCTCCCAGCCCAGCCTCGGAGTGATATCGCAGTCGTCGGGAATCCCGTTTTCGTTGCAGTCGGTGGCGATGCCTTCGGCGATCTCCGAATCGTCCTCGATCCCGTTTCCGTTGCAGTCCGCGGCAGGGATGGCAGGCAAGCCAAAGGGATTGAACATGCTGCACAGGAAAACAATCCAGGACGTCCTGCACGACATGACTCTTGTCGAACGGAAACTGCTTCCAGGCTCTACCCTTTCCATGGATCTCCTCGCTTTCGCAGATCCCACCCTTCTGGCGATCCACCGCTCTGAGGAACGCCCATCGGCCAACAGGACCAGTGTAAGCGTGACAGTACGGCCGCGCAAACCCGTAATCTTCAAAACGGGCAAGACGAGATCAAGGGTCATACCCGTTCATCTGCGACGCGCCCCATCTGCTTGATCACGAACGAGCGCGATCCTATACTGGCGACACACATGAACAAGAGAGGGGGTTCTGATCGATGAAGAGAATAGGCGTGTGGATGCTCGTCATCGCCTCCCTGGCGATTCTGGGGAGCATCGTGTGGCTCGTGGAGTATGTGTGGCAGAATCCAGCTCGCGGATGGATCACGGACCTCGGATACGCAGCGTTCGCGACGCTGCAATTGCCTCTGAACCTCTTTGGCATCTTGATCGGATCGGCGTTCATCGTCATGTCGAAGAGAGCCTCCTCCCCCTGAGCAGGGCATGGGCCGGCTGGCGTCCCGACTGAGGACCGCTCCGATCAGCCTCGATGAATCTCGAAGGCGGAGATCTTGGGATTCTCGATGCGGCAGCGGAAGTCGATGTTCAGGGCGCCGTCCTTCACCTCGACTCTTCGCGTCTGCGCGTCGGGCTTGCCGAAGACCCCCTGCAGCGGCTCGTACTCGGGGAGGACGCAGTCTCCTTCGAGGAACACGTCAAAGACTCGCTCCCCTCGCTCCTTGAAGTGGCCCTCGGCGAACCACAGCGTCACGATATACTCGTCGGGAGGGAGCGGGATCCGGTAGCCGTCCGCCCACCCCGCCGGTGCGATGAAGTACCGCTCGGTGGTGCAAAGGACGATCTCGGGCGGATCCCGCGGCAGCGCTTCCATCTCCGTCAGCTGGTAAGCGCGGCCGCCGAGATAGAAGCGGTCGCGGCTCCAAACGCCTCTCCCCTCGAGCACGACACCCTCTCCGCCGCAGCGGATCCGCAAGGGCTCACCGGCTGCGAGCCGCCCGAGGAGCCATACGATGTCGGCGGCATGCTCACGCGGCGCGAGCGAGAGATCGGGCAGATCATCGAGGAGGTCGGAAGGCTCGCGATGCAGCTCGGCGAACGCCGTCTGGATCCACTCGTCCCAGAGGATGTCGAATCCCTCCAGGCCGGATGCGATCGCGTCCAGCAGGACCTTCGCCGCTCCCGCGCTGTCTCCCCGGGCTCGCCGGCACTGAGCGATGCGGATCACCGGCTCGGGGCGCTCGGGATCGGCTGCGAGGACTTCCCGGAACATCTTCTCGGCCGCATCGAGATCTCCGGACTCCTGCGCGAGCCGCGCCTCGAAGTAAGCGATGCGCGCTTCCGCCGCGCGCCCGCTTGCGATCGCCCGGTAGGCGGCCAGGTCCTTCTCGGCGAGCTCGCGCCCTCCGCGCTCGAAGGCGAGCAGTGCGCTCATCGAGATGGCGCACCGGATCTTTCTCCCCGCGGGTTCGTTGCTCACGACCTGCACGGCGACGACGTTGCCTGCGGGGAGCAGCAGCGAAGCCGGCTCGACCTCGATGCGCCGCTCTGTCCAGGGAGTCCATTCCTTCCTGCCGGTGGCATCGAAGGGCAGCGCCTCTCCCCGTGGATCGGCGAACACCCGACCGACCTCGGTGCCGTTTACGTAGACCACGCAGCCGTCGATGACCTGGAGCGACACTCTCAGCTTGTTGCAGCTCGCCGGATCGGGGACGTCGAACCGCGCCCGCAGGTACACGGTGCTGTACGAGGGATCCGCGTCCTCGAAGACGAGGCCGACGGTCTCGTGATCCTCGGATGCATCGATATCTCGAGGTGCTGGCTCCCAGCTCGAGTCGTCGAACTGCGGGTCGGTCCACGGAAGCTCGCCGGCCGGCTCGCTGACGCCGCGGAAGATGCGCCACGGATTCCGCGCGGAGAGAATCTCCGACTCCGCGTCGATTCTCCAGTCGACCGACGAGTAGGACGCAAGGTGAGGCAGGAAGTCCCTCCGGCAGCGGTCGCGGAAAGTGATGACGCCTGGATCCGCGTTAGGAAGCACCGCCGCGTCCTCGAACCGGCGGACTTCCTCCGCCAGCCGCTCTCCCTCGGGCAGCGGACGGCGGGTGCGCAACATCAGGGTGGCGAGGTTGTTGTGAGCCCAGACGTTCTTGGGGTCGAGGCGGAAGATCTCGCGGTACTCGGCGACGGCCTCGTCCCACCGGCCCAGCTGCTGCCAGGCATGGCCGAGCTCGTTGTGGGCTCCGGACCACTCCGGCAGCAGGTTCACCGCTTGCTGATAGTGCTCGATCGCCTCCGGGATCCGATCGTTCCATTCGTGCAGGACACCCAGGGAGTAATGGAGGAAGGCCGACTTGGGGTCGTGACCCAGCGCGATTTCGTATTCCTGGGCGGCCTCGGGATACTTGCGCGCGCGGTGCAAGGAGAGCGCGAGATTGCTGTGGATCGTGACATCGTCCATGCCCAGGCGAATCGCCGTGCGGTACTCCTGGGCGGCTGCGAGGAAATGAAGGCGGCGGTGGAGAGTCAGGGCCAGGTTGTAGCGGATGAAGGCCAGCTCGGGGCGGTCTTGCGCGGCGCGCCGGTACTGCTCGATCGCCTGGTCCGGCAGCCCCTGCCGGTCGAGCACGGTCCC
>JAFGKN010000394.1 GCA_016928605.1 Planctomycetota bacterium
ATCGTGCCTTTGAGCAGCTCGGGGTCCATCGGCTCGCGTCCCGCCAACGATCCTGGAACGGAAAAAGCCTAAAACTCCTATGCATAGAAAGCCTATGTATTATGCCCGCGGCTCGGCCCGTGTCCAGAGCTTTTTTGAGATTCCTCGTTCACGCGAGGGCTGCTCGTCGCTAACCTTGTGGTTCTCTGGACTTCCGACGAGCCTCGTGATAGCCTGCGCCCGGCGCTTCGAGAGCGCGGGGCCAGGAGCCAGGCCGGCGCCGAAGCGGTCGATCGCCGCGGCGAAGCGCCGTTCTTCCTTCGAGGCAGCCCCATGTCCGGCGAAGATCCGAGCGCCCTTCCCCTCGCGGACCTCCTCGAGGGCGATCCATCCACCTACGCGGTCATCTCCCGCGCCCGCGGCCCCGAGGGACGACTCCCCCTCACTGCTGAGATGCTGCGCGACCGTCCCAGCGGGGACCTCTTCGGGCTCACCGAGGATGCGGGCATGGGCTGGCCCGCCGAAAGGCTGGGCGGCGAGGAGTTCCTGATCCTGAGCACGCAGGGCGGGCTGCGCGCGCCGGACGGAACGCCGATCGCGCTCGGATACCACACTGGGCACTGGGAGGTCGACCGGCTGGTGAAGGCGGCCGCCGAGCGATTCACGGAGCTGGGCGCCACTCCCTTCGCCGCCAGCGTGAGCGATCCTTGCGACGGGCGGACACAGGGCACGAAGGGGATGATGGACAGCCTCGCGTACCGCAACGACGCGGCCGTCGTCTTCCGGCGCCTGATCCGCTCCCTGCCCAACCGCGCAGGCGTGCTGGGCGCCGCGACCTGCGACAAGGGGCTGCCTGCGCTGATGATGGCGCTCGCGAGCTGCGCCGATCTGCCGGTCGTGCTCGTGCCGGGCGGCGTGACGCTCCCGCCGGAGGAGGGGGAGGACGCCGGCAGGATCCAGTCGATCGGCGTGCGCTTCGCCCGCGGCGAGATCGCGCTCGAGGAGGCGGCCGAGCTGGGCTGCCGCGCCTGCGCCTCTCCGGGCGGAGGCTGCCAGTTCCTCGGTACCGCGGCGACGTCGCAGGTGGTCGGCGAGGCGCTCGGCCTCGCGCTGCCCCACGCCGCGCTCGCGCCCTCGGGGCAGGCGATCTGGCTCGACATGGCGCGCCGCTCGGCGACGGCGCTGGTCGCGATGCGGAGGCGGGGGATCCGCGCGCGCGACATCCTCGACGATTGCAGCGTGCGCAACGCGATGGCGGTGTACGCGGCGTTCGGTGGATCGACGAACCTGCTGCTCCACCTTCCGGCCATCGCGCACGCGGCCGGGCTGAGGCGCCCGGCGATCGAGGACTGGATCGAGGTGAACCGCAGCGTGCCTCGCCTGGTCGACGCTCTGCCGAACGGCCCGGTCGGCCATCCCACCGTGCGCGTCTTCCTCGCCGGCGGAGTGCCGGAGGTGATGCTCCACCTGCGGAAGACCGGCCTGCTGGACCTCGACGCGCTCACGGTCTCCGGCCGGAGGCTCGGAGAGGTCCTCGAGTGGTGGGAAGGAAGCGAGCGCCGCCGGCGTCTGCGCGAGAGGCTGCGCGAGTCCGACGGCGTCGATCCGGACGAGGTGATCTTCTCGCCGCGGCGGGCGCGGGAGCGCGGGCTCACGAGCACGGTGGTCTTCCCGCGGGGGAACCTCGCGCCGGAGGGAGCGGTCGTCAAGAGCACCGCGATCGATCCCTCGGTCGTCGATGCCGACGGGGTCTACCGGAAGGTGGGGCCGGCGCGAGTCTTCGTGCGGGAGTCGGACGCCGTGGCCTCGCTGAAGAGCGGCGGCCCGGACCGCATCCGCGAGGGCGACGTGATGGTCCTCGTCTGCCGCGGCCCGCGGGGCGCCGGCATGGAGGAGATCTTCCAGGTGACGGCGGCGCTGCGCTACCTGAGCTCCGGCAAGCACATCGCCGTCCTGACCGACGCGCGCTTCTCGGGCGTCTCGACCGGCGCGTGCATCGGCCACATAGCACCTGAGGCGCTGGCGGGGGGACCGATCGGCAAGCTGCGAGACGGAGACATGGTCCGCATCGAGATCGATCGCAGTCGCCTGGAGGGGAGCGTCGACCTGGTGGGGGAGAAGGGCGACGCCCGGGATCCCGAGCACGGCTCGCGGCTGCTGGCGGAGCGGCCCCCGCGGGAGGACCTTGCGCCCGACCCCGACCTCCCCCTCGACACCCGGCTCTGGGGCGTTCTCCAGGAGGCGAGCGGGGGGATCTGGGGAGGCTGCGTCTACGATTACGACGAGATCCGGAGGGCGCTCGGATGAAGCGATCGCTGGACGACCTGCTGCGGCTCGCCCTCGATGTGGCCGTGGAGGCGGGGCGAAGGACGCTCGCGCTCCACGGCCGCGACATCCCGGTCGAGCTGAAGGCCGACGACTCGCCGCTGACGCTCGCCGACCGCGCGTCGCACGATCACATCGCCGGGCGGCTCGGCGAGCTGACGCCGGAGATCCCTCTCCTGTCCGAGGAGTCGCCGCCGGAGGATCTGATCGACCGCAGACGGTGGAAGCGGTTCTGGCTCGTCGACCCCCTCGACGGCACGAAGGAGTTCATCAAGAGGACCGGCGAGTACACCGTCAACATCGCCCTGGTGGAGGGCGCCGAGCCGGTGGTGGGGATCGTGCACGCGCCCGTCGCGGGCCTCTCCTACTTCGCCCGCCGGGGCGGGGGCGCATTCCGCCGCGCGGCCGGAGGGGAGAGCGGGGAGATCCGCGTCCGGGCGGCGCGGCGCGACGCGCTCGCGGTTGTCGCTAGCAAGGACCACGCGGGGCCGGGGGTGAGGGCGTTCCTCGAGAGGAACCCCTCGGCGACCTCGCTCAGCATGGGCAGCTCTCTCAAGCTCTGCCTGGTGGCCGAGGGCTCCGCCGACTTCTATCCCCGCGACCTGCCCACGATGGAATGGGACACGGCTGCCGCGCAGTGCATCGTCGAGGCGGCCGGAGGGAGCGTGACCGACCTGGAGGGCCGGCGGCTCGTCTACAACAAGGAGAGCCTCCGCAACCCCCCCTTCATCGCCTACGGCGACGGGGCGATCGACTGGGTGCGGATGCTCGCGCCCGGCGGATAGCGGAGATCGTTCGAGCTCGACGGGCGGACGACCGCGCTCGAGCCCATCACACCCGGAGGGCAAGCCACCATGGACCGCAGATCCTTTCTCCGGCGGATGACCGCCGGCGCCGCCCTGGCAGGCGTCCTGACGAGATCCGAGATCCCCCTGCGAGCCGCCGCGGCCGCGGCGAGCGATGACGCGCCGGCCGGTGCGGAGGGCGGTGGGGATGAATCTCTCCGCATCACCCGGGTGCGGACGATCCTGACCCAGCCGCAGGGGATCCGGCTGGCCATCGTCAAGGTGGAGACGAGCGAGCCGGGTCTCTACGGCCTCGGCTGTGCCACGTTCACGCAGAGGATCCGGGCCGTCGAGACCGCGGTGGACCGGTATCTCGATCCCTTCCTCCGGGGGAAGGACCCCGCGAACATCGAAGACCTCTGGCAGGCGATGTTCCAGAGCTCGTACTGGCGCAACGGGCCGGTGCTGATGAACGCGCTGAGCGGCGTCGACATGGCGCTCTGGGACATCCTCGGCAAGCGCTTCGGGATGCCGGTGTACAGCCTCCTCGGCGGCAAGTGCCGCATCGCGTGCCCGGTCTACGGCCACGCCGGGGGAAGCACGGCGGAGGAGGCGGTGCGCTCCATACAGCGCTACCTCGCCGAGGGCTACCGGTACGTGCGCTGCCAGGTCGGCGTGCGGGGCCAGAGCGTCTACGGCCCGCAGAGCGGGGCGGCGAAGCTGCGCGAGGGGCACTTCTCGGGCAGGGTTTTCCAGCCCTCCGCGTACCTGCGCGCGGTGCCCAGGGTCTTCGCCGGCGTGCGCGAGGCGCTCGGCGACGATGTCGAGCTGCTGCACGACATCCACGAGAGGCTCCACCCGATCCAGGCGATCCAGCTCGCGAAGGAGCTGGAGCCGCATCGGCTCTTCTTCCTCGAGGATCCGTTCGCGCCGGAGGACGTCGGCTACTTCCAGCACCTGCGGGCGCAGTCGTCCACGCCGATCGCGATGGGCGAGCTCTTCAACAACCCCTGCGAGTACGTCGACATCATCGCGGGGCGGCTCATCGATTTCATCCGGTGCCACCTCTCGCAGATCGGCGGCATCTCCATGGCGAAGAAGCTCGCGCATCTCTGCGACTTCTTCCGGGTCCGCACGGCGTGGCACGGTCCCGGCGACGTCTCCCCGGTGGGCCACGCGGCGAACCTGCACGTGGACCTCGCCACCTGGAACTTCGGCGTCCAGGAGTCCTACCGCTTCAGCGATGCGACGCGCGAGGTGTTCCCCGGCGCCCCGGAGATCCGCGACGGCATGCTCTGGGTGAACGAGGCGCCGGGCCTGGGCGTCGACATCGACGAGACGCTCGCCGCGAGATATCCGATCACCGACGATCCGCCGTTCGACATGCACTGGGGCGAGCTGCGCGACATCGACGGCACCATCCGGAGGCCGTGAGCGGCGGCGATCGAGCCTCCGTCTCGGCCACCGCCAGCCGCATCGGCAGCCGCAGCCGCAACCGAAGCCGCAGCCGCATCGGCAACCGCAGCCGCATCGGCAACCGCAGCCGCATCGGCAGCCGCAGCTGTAGCCGCAGCCGCATCGGCAGCCGATGCCGCAACCGAAGTCGAAGCCGCAGCCGCAAGCGCAGCCGCAGCCGCAACGGC
>JAFGKN010000395.1 GCA_016928605.1 Planctomycetota bacterium
CCGCGGACGCGCTCGATGATCCAGTGGAGCACGCGCATGTTCTCGCCGTAGCCGGGCCAGAGGAACCTCCCCTCGTCGTCCTTGCGGAACCAGTTGACGCGGAAGATCCGCGGCAGCTTGTCGAACCGCTCCTCGAAGCCCAGCCAGTGCCGCCAGTAGTCGGCCATGTTGTAGCCCGCGAAGGGGAGCATGGCGAACGGATCGCGGCGGATGGCCGCCTGCCGGAAGGCTGCGGCGGTCGCCTCCGATCCCATGGTGGCCGCCATGAAGACGCCGTGCTTCCAGTCGAGTGCCTCGTAGACGAGCGGGAACGTGCTCGAGAGGCGTCCTCCGAAGACGAAGGCGTCGATGGGAACCCCATCCGGGGCTTCCCAGTCGGGGTCGATCGACGGACACTGCCTCGCCGGCGCGGTGAACCGGGCGTTGGGATGAGCCGCGGGGTGGCTCATGTCCGGCGTCCAGTCCTCGCCCTTCCAGTCGATGGCGTGGGGAGGCGGAGGCCCCATGCCTTCCCACCAGACATCGCCGTCGTCGGTGAGGGCCACGTTGGTGAAGATGCAGTTCTCCTGGATCGTATCCATCGCGGCGGGATTGGAGTCGTAGGAGGTGCCCGGCGCGACGCCGAAGAACCCGGCCTCGGGATTGATCGCGCGGAGCGTTCCGTCGGGCGCGGGCTTGATCCACGCGATGTCATCGCCCACCGTCAGCACCTTCCAGCCCGCGAAGCTCGCCGGAGGCCTGAGCATCGCGAGGTTGGTCTTGCCGCAGGCGCTCGGGAAGGCGGCCGCGATGTAGGTCTTCCTGCCCTCGGGGGACTCGAGACCGAGGATCAGCATGTGCTCGGCGAGCCATCCCTCCTCCCGCGCCATCACCGATGCGATCCGCAGCGCCAGACACTTCTTGCCGAGGAGCGCGTTGCCTCCGTAGCCGCTCCCGTAGGACCAGATCTCGCGCGTCTCCGGGAAGTGGCAGATGTACTTCGTGTCCGGATCGCAGGGCCAGGCGGCATCCTTCTGCCCGGGCTCGAGCGGCGCGCCGACCGAGTGGAGGCAGGCGATGAAGCGGCCGTCGCCGAGACGTTCGAGCACTGCCTGTCCCACGCGTGTCATGATATGCATGTTCGCGACGACGTAGGGCGAGTCGGTGATCTCGATGCCGATCTGCGAGATGGGCGAGCTCAGAGGACCCATGCTGAAGGGGATCACGTAGAGGGTTCGCCCTCGCATGCAGCCCTTGAAGTGGCCTCGGAGGATCCGCTTCATCTCCTCCGGCTCGCTCCAGTTGTTCGTCGGGCCGGCCGCCTCCTTCTCGCGCGAGCAGATGAAGGTGCGATCCTCGACGCGGGCCACGTCGCTCGGATGCGAGCGGGCGAGAAAGGAGTTGGGCCGCTTCTCCGGGTTGAGCCGGGTGAAGGTGCCGGCGCGGACCATCTCCTCCGCGAGGCGGTCGTACTCCTCGCGGGAGCCATCGCACCAGTAGACCCGGTCGGGCTGGCACATCCGCGCCACCTCGTCGACCCAGGAGAGCCGCTTGACGTTGGAAGTTCTTTTCTTGTCTTTGTTTGCCATGAGGTCGATCGAATCTCCTCCCATGCGGACAGACTCGGTCCCAGCGCCCCGGCGGCGGAGCGGACGGGTGGCTCGAGCAGGCGGCGGCCGATTTCTGGCCGAACAAGCATGCCGAATGGTCTCCCCGAGAGCAAGCTTTTTCGCAGCCGCCCAGCCCTCACGGGGCTTTCAGGGGAGCAGGAGCCTGGAATGGCACTCGCCACGAGCGCGCGCCGTCACCACGCGGGCTCGCAGCGAGCGGGCTCGGCCGCCGAGTCCCTCGTCTCTTCGGCTCGCTTCAGATCCTCGAGTGGATCGATCGCCGTGACGACGACCTTGGCATCCTCCGCCGGCTTGCTCCAGGAGAGATCCCCGCAGGCCGCCTCCTGCGGGCAACCGAGCCCCCGGTCTCCGTCCGGCGACACCACGATGAGGCGGATGATCGGCCGCTGCGGATCCGCCTCGACATGGCCGCACACCAGAGCCTGCTCCCCCTCGCGGGTCCGGACCTTCGTGCCGACGGGATGAAAGCCGATCGCCTGCGCGAGGAGATCGACGTACTGCCGTATCCGCGCGAGCGATGGCTCGGCGTAGAGCTGCAGGAAGGCCAGCGGAGCGGTGATGGCCCTCTTGTAGGGCCGGTACGCGGTGAGCGCCTCGAAGATGTCGGCGATTTCCACGAGCCGGGTCACCGGGCCGGTCTGGTACTCCGACAACGCCCTCGGATAGCCCTGAGCCCCCTTCACGTGGTGGCCGAACGCGGCGGTGATGACGATGGGATGCAGGCCGGAGATCGACTGCAGCAGCCGGGCGCCTTTCTCGGGGTGCTCCATGAGGAGCGCCGTCTCCTCTTCCGTGAGCGGCTGATCCTTGCAGAGGATCTGCTCTCCGAGCAGTGCGGCGCCGACGTCGTGCAGGAGTCCCGCCTGGGCGATGAGTTCGAGCTGCCCCGGATCTCTCGTGAGGAGGCTGGCCGCGCTCAACGCGAGGATACTGACGTTGACGGAGTGGTACAGCATGAACTCCGCGTAGTAGTGAGCCGTCGCTTGAGGAAGAATCTCTCGAGGATGGCTGAGCACTGCTTCCACGAGACATCTTGCAGCCTGCGCGACGGCATCGGGACCGGCATCGCGGCCTGCCGAGCACTCCTTGTTGAAGCTGGAGAGCGCCGTCATGGCCTCGTTGTAGACCTGCGCCTGGAGGGGCACGTCTGCCACGCTCAGGACGGCGTTGACGTTCAGTTCGCCCTGATGTCCGTCCTGGTACCGGTGAATCTCCGCCGAGCTCATCCATCGGAACCCTTCCGGCGGGCTTTCTATACCCAGACGGGTCTTGCCGGTGGCCACTTGACCGAGGACCTGCTTCAGGGCCGCTTCCTCGATGCCAAGGGAGACGAGCATGCCTCCCAGGCCGCTCTTCTCGAAGCATCTCTTCAGAAGAAGGGCCTGCTGCGGCTCCCTCCTGAGAGGAGCGTTCTCGAAGTAGAAGCGGCCGTTGTGACAGGCGATCGCCAGCTTCTCGACGCGGCTCGGCAGCGCTCGAGCCAGCCGTGACCGGATCGCATCGAGCGCGGCCCAGCTCTCCCTCGTGCGAGGATGGTCTCTTCCGTAGAGCTGAAACCGCTGAGAGAGGATCGTGAAGCAGTCCAGGAAGTCCGAGATGAGATCGCGCACATCGGTGGAGTTCGGGCTATCCATGGCTTTCCGGCTCCCTGGATTTCCACTCGTTCAGCGCCATGCGAGCGGCCTGGCGGATGTCCTTGCGCCAGCCGATCCCGAGCAGGCTCTTCACGTCGCTGACGATCTTCCGCAGGGAGGCCCGTCCCTCCTCGCCTTGATGCAGAGCCAGCGCGTTGCAGATGATGCTGGCCTCGTAGGCGTTGGACGCGCCCTTGTTCCTCTCCTTGAGGATGCTGAGGAGCGTCTTGAACGCGTAGGGATTATCGTGCCGCCCCATCATCTCCAGGGCCGCTTGTCGCGCCTTGACCGAGGGGAACTCGAGGGCGACGCTCAGCATCCGCGTTGCGACAGCGCTTTTGAGCCTCTCGAACACCGATACGAACCCGAGCTGCTCGTCCTCACCCCCCTCCTTGAATCCGCTCATCAGACCGTCCTTCACGCAATGCAGCGGCAGGCTGGCAAGCGCGAAGAACGCAGCAGCATGGCAGTGCTCTCGGGCTCGGCGGGCGATCCAGGAACGGATCGATCGATGTAGGCCGGCGATCTCGACGAAGAGGTCGCTCCAGCCGTGCTTCGCCGCGAGCTTCAGGTGGGGACCCGAGAGGAGGAAGAAGACCACGTCGAGTGCGTAGTCGTCGGCCAAGCACAGGAGCTGCCGCAGGAGCTCCTGGTGCATCGATAGCGGCGTTCCGTCCACAGGCATTTGCCTGCTGAGCGGCAGGGGAGGCGACCTGAGGTGCTCGTCGAGAGAGATCCCGTCCAGCCCGCTGAGCACTTGGAGGACATCGGCCGGTCTCGCGAGAAGCCGGAGGGTCTTCACCTGCCAACGCAGCCGGATCGCCTTGGGCAGGTGGCTCGTGAAGTAGAGGAGCGACTGGATCATCGCCGGCCAGGCCGGCTTCTCAGCGAAGGCATCTTGCAGTGTCGCGAAGTAGTGCTTGGCGGTC
>JAFGKN010000396.1 GCA_016928605.1 Planctomycetota bacterium
GGCTCTGGCGGGCAGCCGGCTCATCCTGCGCGACCTGACGCGGATGGTCTGCCTCGAGCTGGGGAGGAGCTGACGTGTCCGAGTTGCGCTCCGGCTCATCCTCTCCTCTCTCTCCCGGCCGGCCCGCGGACGCCGGGGCGGGTGGCGAGCGTCCGGCTCTCGACCACCCCTCGCTTGTCACCGGGTGGGAGTGGTGGATCGGAGCCGTCGTGGCCGCGGCGCTCGTAGGAGGCGGCATCCTCCTCTGGAGGCTCGTCCGGCACCCGGATCCCGCGCCCCTCTCGAGCGAGTTCATCTACGACGTGAGCCGCTACACCGCCATCGATCCGGCGCTCATCGAGTACGAGCCCGCGGGCCGGATCGAGACCGGCCTGGAGGTCGTGCGGGCCGTGGCCGCCGGACCCAATGACCGCGTGCTCGTAGCCGGCGATCAGGCGGTCGCGATCCTCGACCGGCGCGGAGGCGAGAGGGGCCGGCTCGAGTGCTCCGCCCCGCCGCGCTGCCTCGCCGTCGCTCCCGGGGGGGGCATCCACGTCGGCCTCAGGGATCGGATCGAGACCCGCGGCGCCGGCGGCGAGCTTCTGTCGATAGGGGAGAGCCTCGGCCCCCGCACCCTGCTGACGTCGATCGCCGTCGCGGGCGGTGATCTCTACGCCGCGGACGCAGGGGAGCGAACGGTCTGGCACCTGCGCGTCTCTGGAGAGAAGATCGGCCGCATCGGCGACCGCAGCGAGGAGACGAACGCTCCCGGCTTCAAGATCCCCAGCCCCTTCTTCGACCTGGCCATGGCGCCCGATGGGCTGCTGCGCGTCGTGAATCCCGGGCGCCACCAGATCGAGGCCTATAACCCGGACGGCACGATGGAGCTCGCCTGGGGAAAGGCGTCGTTTCGCATCGACGGTTTCATCGGCTGCTGCAATCCCGTCCACATCGCCATCCTCCCCGGGGGCGAGTTCGTGACCAGCGAGAAGGGCGCGCCGCGCGTCAAGCTCTACGACTCGCAGGGTGAATTCCGGTGCGTGGTGGCGGGCCCCCAGCAGCTCGGCGCCGACGGCGCTGCGCGCGACCTGGCGGTCGACCGCGAGGGCCGGATCCTCGTCCTCGACCCCCCCACGCGCAGCGTCCTCGTGTTCGTTCGCAAGAGAGAGTCTCCGGAGAGAGGAGAGGCGGACGATGGTGAGCGATAGACCCGATCTCGAGCCCGCCGCGCGCGCGCGGACCAGCCGCCGCGATCTCCTCGCCGCCGCGGCCCGCTGGCCGATCCTCGCGGCCGTGGGATGGATCGCGGTGGCCGCCGTGCGCCGCCGGGGTGATGCCCGCGGAGCGCCTTCCGTCTGTCCGGCGGCCGGAGGCTGCAGGAGCTGCTCGGCGCGGCACATCTGCGGCTGGAGCGCCGATGCCGCCGGCCGCCCGCGCGCGTCCGATGCTCCCGCCGCCCCGCAAGTCGGCCGGAGCCGATCCGATCCACCTGCAGCATCCAGAGAGGAGGAGGCCCCCCGATGAAGCAGGACAGCCAGACGCCCTCGCCCGGCTCCCGCCGCGACTTCCTCCGCGATGGAGTCCGCGGCCTGGCCTTCCTCGGCCTGGGAGGCATCGGAGGCTTCCTGTCCACCCGCGGCCGCGCCGGCGACACGGTCTGGCAGATCGACCCCGAGATCTGCGTCCAGTGCGGCAAGTGCGCCACCCACTGCGTCCGGCAGGAGTCCGCCGTCAAGGTGATGCACAACCATCACATCTGCGGCTACTGCGAGCTGTGCACGGCCTTCTTCGAGCCCGATCCCAACGACCTCAACACGGGCGCCGAGAACCAGCTCTGCCCCACGGGGGCCATCCTGCGCCGCTTCGTGGAGGATCCGTACTACGAGTACACGATCGACGAGAGCCTCTGCATCGGATGCGGGAAGTGCGTCAAGGGATGCGAGATGTTCGGCAACGGCTCGATGTTCCTCCAGATCAAGCGCGACCTCTGTCTCGACTGCAACGAGTGCGCCATCGCC
This sequence comes from Planctomycetota bacterium, assembly GCA_016928605.1. GTDB lineage: Bacteria > Planctomycetota > UBA8108 > UBA8108 > UBA8108 > JAFGKN01. The sequence goes on from JAFGKN010000396.1 coordinate 1,998, forward strand.
GTGGTCTGTCCCTCCCGGGCCATCAGCCGCATCCCGGCCGAGCAGGCGTACCTCCTCAAGACCGTATCCTAGGAACCGAATCCAAGTGAAGACCCCTCCGGCGCTGCTGGCCTTCTCCCTCGCGCTCGCCGCTGTCTCCCTGGCGCCGGCCGCCGCGCGCGCGGCCGAGAGGTTTCCGCCCCCGCAGTTCGAGACGGAGTACGCGATGCCGGAGATGTCGCCTCCGGACGCCCGCTCCCCCGTGCTCGACTCCATCGACGCGGCTGTCCTCGTCGTGTGCCTGGCTCTCGCCGCCTGGTTCACGCTGAAGAAGCGCTCCCGCAGCGCCATGGTCTGGCTCGGCATCTTCGCGCTCATCTACTTCGGCTTCTATCGCGAGGGCTGCGTCTGCCCGATCGGCGCCACCCAGAACATCGCCCTCGCTCTCTTCGATGCGAGCTACGCGGTTCCCGCGGTCGTGGCATTCTTCTTCTTCCTGCCGCTCATCTTCGCGCTCTTCTTCGGCCGCGGCTTCTGCGGCGGAGTCTGCCCGCTCGGCGCGATCCAGGACGTCGTCCTCCTGAGGCCGGTCCGGCTCCCCCTCTGGCTGGATCACTCGCTGCGGGTGCTCGCCTATGTCTACCTCGGGCTGGCCGTCCTGCTGGCGACCACGGGCTCCGCCTTCATCATCTGCCGGTACGACCCCTTCGTCTCCTTCTTCCGCCTCGACGGCGGGCGCAACATGCTGCTCTTCGGCGGCTGCCTGCTCCTGGTGGGAGTCTTCGTCGGACGGCCCTACTGCCGCTACCTCTGCCCCTACGGCGTCCTGCTCGGGCTGGCGAGCCGCTTCTCGAGAGGTCGCGTGGCGATCACGCCCGACAAGTGCGTCCGCTGCCGGCTCTGCGAGGACTCCTGCCCCTTCGGCGCCATCCGGCTGCCGACCGCGCCGCGCTCCCCCGCCGAGCGCCGCCGCGCCCGGAGCCGGCTGCTGCGCGCCATCCTCCTCCTGCCGCTCATCATCGCGGCGGGCGCGTGGCTGGGAGGCGAGCTCGGTCCGCTCCTCTCGCGGGCTCACCCGACGGTCCA